>JALTCK010000087.1 GCA_027074805.1 Thermococcus sp.
CGCTCTCGGCGAGGTTGGGAAGATAGTGTTCCCCCATGGCAACCACCTTCTTAACATTAAAGGGTTCATTGGAAGTACGGTGTCCTGATTATATGCTTTGTGCCCGGAAAAAGTAGGGAGCTAACTAATAGAAAAGGCTAAAAGGATATGTTCCCGGCTAAGATGGGTAGAGATGATAATTGGATTCGACTTCGACGGAACCGTAGTAGACAGCTATACTCCTATAGAGGAAGCCTTCAAGAGGAGCCTTGGGGTTAGATACCCCTGGCTTCCCGGAAAATCACTGTGGGCAAAACTGCTCACAAAGATCGAGCTTCAATTCGAAAGACCAAGCTTTGGAGGACATGGGAAAACCCACAGATCGCCCTTTTTCCTGAGGACAAAGTTTTTTGAAACATGGTTTCTGGAGAGGGCTAAACTCTCCAAGCCGATTGACGACGTTCCGGAACTTCTCAAGAGACTAAAAGAAGATGGACACGTGGTGCTATCCTTCTCAGCCGAGGACTTCATAGATGGCATGAAAGTAAAGCGCCTAAAGATAGCCGGTCTTTACGACCTATTTGACGATGTCATCGTATTTGGCAGGGAGATGACCCTTGACGAGGCTTTTCGCCTCGTTCGTGAGAGGTACGGTAATGAAACGTTTATCTGGGTGGATGATAAACCCTGGCGCTTCATCGGAAGGGGAGACAAGAACACAGAGTTCGTGTGGTACTACTTCCCATCCACCGCAAAGTTTGTAGAAAAGAATCGGGAGAAACTTGCTCTGATCCCTCACCTTCATGTCATAAGGGACCTCTGGAGCATCTTCGACGTCATAGAAAGGATAAAACAGGAAAGGTCATCCTGAGTCCGCATTGGTGTACTCTATCGTGTCCTCCACAAACTCATCGTAGGTATCCCCATCGACCTCTTCAAGCCTGAGGGAAAACTTCCTTCCGAGAGACCAGCGAACAGCGACTGATCCATTCTGCGTCTCGACGATGACAAGCCCGAAGGGAAGGTCGCCCGCCCAGTGATGTTTGGAGAAGCCGATCTCAAACCCCTTTTTCCTGAGCTCCTCAAGTATGCTCTCGTACGTTTTTATTGGCCCATGGGGACTTCTCACGAAACCAATGTAGGGCATTTTTATGCACCATTGACCCATCGATGGACAGATTTAAAACCTTTTCGGTTCCCCTAACAAAGCTTAAAAGCCCAGAGCCTAAACTATGAGCATGGGACCTAAACCCCTACCTGAGAAGGCCCTGAAAATCAGAAGAACAATGGTGGTGGCGGACCTTCACCTGGGATACGAGTTTGCTATGGCCAAAGAGGGCTTCTACCTTCCGAGGGTATTCCATGAGGTGGTTGGAAACCTGAAGTCCCTCCTAGAGCGTGAGAAACCCAAAAAACTGGTTATAAACGGCGATTTGAAGCATTCTTTCGTCCCGGAATGGCGCGAGAGAAAGGAACTGAGGGTCTTTGCTGAGGAGATAACTCCTTTGGCCGACGAGGTTATCCTCGTGAAGGGTAACCACGACATTGGAACGCTATGGCTGAGAGAACTGGGTGTTGAAATCGTCGACGAGCATGAAGTTGGGGGGTGGAAGCTCGTTCACGGACACAAACTGGTTGAAGGGGAACGCTTCATAATCGGACATGAACACCCTGCCATAAGGCTCAGGGACGAGGTTGGGGCTCTGATAAAAGTCCCGGTCTTCCTCATGGGTGAGGAACTCATAGTTTTACCCGCGTTCAGTCCCTGGGCGTATGGAAACGACGTGCTCAGGGAGATCGTATCCCCCTTCCTTCGGACAAAAGAATTGAAAGGGACAAGGGTAATAGCACCTCTTGACAACGAACTCCTGGACTTTGGAACCCTTGGAAGGCTCTCCGAAGTGCTGAAGTCCCTGTAGCCAAAACTTTAAATCGAGAGAGGCCAAGCCATATCGGTGGTGAAATGAACCCGGTAAGCATCCTAGTATTCTTTGCCTATGCACCTGCACTTATCATCCTGTGGTACTTCTACCATGCAGATAGATACGAGCCTGAGCCAAGGCGTTACGTCATTGGCACCTTTCTTCTTGGGGGCACGCTTTCTGTGGGCATAGCTTACATCCTTGAGAGTGTCCTGACGGTTGGAGGCGCAGTTACTCCATTACTTCCCACAACGGCCTTCTATGTTGCCCTCATAGCTGGCCTCGTTGAGGAACCATCAAAGGCCCTTGCGATAAGATGGCCCTTCAAGGCCGGACAGATGGACGGGATAATGGACGGGCTTGTCTACGGCGTTGCCGCGGGACTGGGATTTGCCGCCACTGAAAACTTCCTCTACGGCCTCGGATGGGGGGTCTCAGTTACCATTACGAGGGCATTCCTAACGCCCTTCGCCCATGGGACGTGGAGCGCCATCATCGGTGTGGGATACGGGCTGATGGCTGAGGGAAAGACGGATTCCATGTGGCCCTTCTATTCTCTAGCAATATTTCTTCACTTCATCTGGGACTACTACGCCTTTTTGAGCTCAACGATACCCTCATACAACATTCTCCTGGTGTTTTTCATAATCCTCAACCTGGCCATTCTGAGATACTTTATGATAACAGGACAGGCTGAGGACAGGGCAAAACTCTGGTACTATTGGTTCAAGAGGAGGGATGGAATGTGAGAATTGTGGATGACGCCCTCTTTGAGGCCCGTCCCTATGTAGAGTACTGGGAAAAGCTCGAAAAACTGGTGAAAGACCTCTGGAGGGAATCAACCGATCTCAACAACTTTATCGAGTTACTCAGCGAGGAGATGAACAGAGCAGAGGAGCCGTTTAAAACAGACCTCAGAATATTCCTCCAGAAGTTGGAATCGTTAAAGGGTTGAACCAAAACCCATTTCTAAGCCCCTTTCCCTTTTCATCCGGGTGAGCAAAATGAATGGTAAAGTGATTGGCGCAATAATAGCAGCGCTGATAATCGTAGGCATCGTTGGAATATGGTACTCCTCAAATCCCCCGTCAAAGGGAGTGGTAACAGATCCCAAGGGAGCGGTAATCGCAAAGATGGGATCCATGACATGCTACCACTATCAAGCAAACATCACCACCGTAGAGAACAATGTCACCGAGCAGAGTCTAGTTGAAGGTGGATACTCAAACAACTCCTACTTCTTCCACGGAAGGAAAGAAAACTTCGAATGGTGGGGACTCCTGAAAGGGATGAACCTAACTGAGAAAATCCTGAAGAACGGCACCGTGAGTCGGGTAAACCTCACCCTAACCCGGAGCGAAGTAAAGGACTTAACCCTTTATGACCCAATTAAAACCGGACTTAGGGTCCTTGGAAGTACCTCCGCTGTGAAAGTCTCAAAATCATGGATCACCGCTAACTATACCATCTACATCACGTACAATGGCCTAGGAGCCATTATGACTGGTACCATCCAACTCCTCTATGGAAAGGATTACAGCCCCCAGCGAATCGAACTGAAAGGCAAAATAATCAGGGGAAACAAGACCCTGCAAGAATTCACAATTTCTGCTGTTATACTGCCCTCCTGTGAGCTCCCAGAGTGGGTAAAAGAGCTTGGAGGTTAAGCCCCCCTCGTCGCCACTATTTTTATTCCTTTCCACTCTGCAACCACTTCTCCGATTTTTATTGGGGCCTTAAGCTTTATTTTGGCTAAATAGCTCATGAGTTCCGGAATTTTCTCCTTTGGTATTGGTTCCGCTGTTTTTACGCTCACCGTTGGAAGTGCACCTCCATCAACCCGCACAACACTTATGACTACCCTTTTTGGATTTGTAACTTCTTGAACCGCCCACTCCTTCCCACGCGGGCAGGTGCAACCCCGAACTTCCTTGACCTCTCCATCATCAACCTCAACTTCGATGGAACAACCGAGCGGACAGACGATGCAGGTAAAGCGATAAATCATACCTTCACCACCTCCACGGTGAGAGTCTCTCCGGCTTTCTTGATTTCCTCAGCCTTCAGACTTAGCCTGAGCATCTCCGCAGGCTTAACAACCGGGAGTTTAATCTCCTTGCCTACCTCTGGAATCCTGAGTTCAGCATTCTCCATTGGCTTTGCAACGCGGAGGTAAAGATATACATCCTTGTCACCACTGAGGTAGTGTGGGGCTAGGAGGCGGACATTTTCACCCTTCTCGACTTTGACCCACTTCCTGCTTTCAATTCCACCGTTTTCAATAAACTCCCTAGCTCCCTCGGCGGCAAGCTCGCCTTGTTCGGCCACATAGTCAACCAGGTCGTTTATGAGGAGAGAATTGCCGGCAACAAAAATCCCCGGAACGTTTGTTTCAAGTCTGTCGTTGACAACCGGCCCGCCTGTTGATGGATCAATCTCAACTCCAATCCTCTTCAGCTTCTTAACGCTTGGAACCAACCCCGCTGAGACCACCAGTGTGTCTGCATCAATCCAGAACTCGCTTCCCGGGATCTCCCTGAGGTTCTCGTCCACCTTCATGACCTTAACGCGTTCAACCCTTCCCTTACCCCTGACTTCCACCACCTTATGACTTAGATAGAGCGGAATGTTAAAATCGCGTAGTATCATGACGTTTCTCGCTAGGCCACCGGGATAGGGCATCAGTTCTATGACCGCTTTAACTTTTGCACCCTCCAGAGCAAAACGACGTGCCATAATGAGACCCACGTCACCTGAACCTACTATGACAACGTCCTTTCCAGGTAGGATGCCGTAGATATCCATCAATGTCTGAGCCTCCCCAGCAGTGTAGATTCCCGACACACGATCACCGATGATTCCAATTTCGAAGGCATGCCTTTCACGAGCACCAGCGGTATAAATTATTGCCTTGGTCCAGGCCTGGTAGGCCCCGCTTGGGGAGGTGAAGATTACGACCTTCTCGAGGTCAGAGTAGTTTGTGATTTCTAGAACTCTTGAGGCGGTTTTATATTGCACTCCAAGTTCGACCAGCCTTTTTGCAAGTCTTGAGGCGAACTCAGGCCCGGTTAGCTCTTCCCTGAAGTAGTGGAGGCCAAAGCCGGGGTGAATGCACTGTGGAAGGATTCCACCGAGGTAGTCGTTTTCATCGAGGAGGAGAACTTTTAAACCGAGTTCTTTTGCCCTTATCGCTGCAGCCATTCCAGCAGGCCCCCCGCCTATGACAACGACGTCATAGTTGAGCATGGGAATCCTCGGGAACATCACGCATCCCTCCTAAGAATAGACTTCACATCACCAATTCCAACCTCGCTCCCCATACCCTTCAGTGTGACTTTCCAAGGTTCAACGCTGTATTCCCTCGCTAGAAGCTGGATTATCTTTGGCCTGCAGAAACTTCCCTGACATGTTCCAGTGGTGGCCTTTGTCCTGAACTTCACTGAATCAACGCTGGGTGTTTTAACGCCTATAAACTTCATTCTTTCGATGGCCTCCAAGATGTCCCCCTCACTTACGTTGTTACACCTGCAGACTATCTTCCCGTAGGCCGGGTTTCTCTTGATGGCCTCATTTACCTGCTCAGGAGTCATCATGAAGAAGTGAGATATCTCCCTTCTATAGGGGTTCCACTTTGACTTCTTCTCCAGGTTGATTCCAAGCTCACGCTGAATTATCCCGGCAACCTCGTAGGCTATTGCCGGAGCACTGGTAAGTCCTGGCGAGCGAATCCCGGCGACGTTTATGAAGCCCCAGGCCTCTTCCTCGGCCTTTATTATGAAGTCACCACCCGTTGGCTCCGGTCTCAAGCCGGCAAATGTCCTTATCACCTTGCTCCTAGGCGGCAACTGGGGCCAGAGCTTTTTGGCACCTTCCCAGACGTTTTCAAGGCCCTCCCTTGTGGTTGCAAGATTCTCCTTCTCTTTGGGCGGCAAATCCTGGGCGTTCGGTCCTATCATCAGGTGGCCGCTTACTTCAGTCGTAACGACGATGCCCTTGCTTATTGGTGTCGGTGTTGGGAAGAGGACCCTCCTGGGGCCGGGAACATCATCATCGAAAAGCCAGTACTCCCCTTTCCTTGGATGTATCTCGAAGTAGTCTATTCCAGCCATTTTTGCTATCTCGTCTGCGTGAAGTCCGGCTGCGTTGATGACCACATCTGCCTCTATGAAACCGTTATTTGTTTCAACACCTTTGACCTCACCATTTTCAATCTTTATCCCCACGACCTCGGTCCCGAGGTGTGTCTTGACGCCGTTTGCTACTGCGTTCTCCACTATTGCGATAACCGCAGGAATCGGCCCTATCTGACCAACTATTGGAACCCATAGAGCCCCTATCGCTTTCCTCGTGAGGTTCGGCTCGAGGTGAAAGACTTCATCCTTGTCGACAATTCTCATCTCGGGAACACCGTTCCTGTGGCCTCGCTCGAGGAGTCTCTCCAGCTCCTCGAAGTCCTCATCCTTCAGGGCAACTATAAGCGCACCGTTCCAGACGTGTGGAATCTCCAGTTCTTTCACCCATTGGTGCCAGAGTCTGTTACCTTTTATGCAGAGCTTCGCCCTTGTGGGATACCTCTCCGGATCGTCGTCGTAACCGCCGTGGATTAGAGCGGTGTTGGCCTTACTCACACCCCATCCTACATCAGGGGCTTTCTCAATGAGATGTACCTCGAGGTTCTCATATCTGCTGAGAACTCGCGCTATGCTCGCGCCGCTTATTCCAGCACCTATTATGGCAACTTTGGCCTTCATTTTCCTCCCTCCAATTTAACCCTAGAAACGTTCTTACCAGTTTTAAAGCTTTTCTTAACCTTTAGTTTGGCCTAAGAGAGACGAGGGGACTGTTCTGGGCATAAAAAGGGAGGACATTAGTGAGCGTTAAGAGAGTGTACAGGAATGGACTTTAAAAATTAGAAGTCAGTGGCCAATAACCCTCGCCCAACCCATTGCCCTCTTTACCGCCTCCTTCCAGCCGCGGTAGAGCCTCTCACGGGTTTCCTCGTCCATGGTCGGCTCAAAGACCCTCTCTGCCTTCCAGAGGCTCTTTATCTCATCGAGGCCGCTCCAGTAATCGACGGCCAGTCCAGCGAGATAAGCCGCTCCGAGGGCGGTGGTTTCCTTAACGACGGGCCTGACGACGCGCCTGTCTAGGATGTCCGCCTGGAACTTCATCAGGAAGTCGTTCGCCGTTGCACCCCCATCGACGCGGAGTTCCCTTATCCCTACCAGCTTCTCCATCTCCCCTATGACGTCGCGCGTCAGGTAGGCTATGGCCTCAAGCGTTGCCCTCGCGAGATGCTCCCTCCCAGTTCCCCGAGTTATCCCGATTATAAGCCCGCGCGCAAACTGATCCCAGTAGGGTGCCCCGAGGCCGACGAACGCTGGAACGAAGTAGACCCCCTCGTTGCTCTCCAGCTTAGACGCGAGTTCCTCGGTTTCAGCGGCATGCTTGATTATCCTTATCCCGTCGCGGAGCCACTGTACAGCGGCACCGGTCACGAATATGCTCCCCTCAAGGGCGTAGGTGACCCTCTCGTTCAGGCCCCAGGCTATCGTCGTGAGCAGGTTGTCGGAGTAGCGGACGGTCTTTCCGGTGTTGGCCAGGATGAAGCTCCCGGTTCCGTAGGTGGCCTTGACCATTCCGGTCTCGAAGGCGGCTTGTCCAAACAGAGCGGCCTGCTGGTCGCCGGCGTCTCCGCTCACCGGGATCTCCGCACTAAGAAGCTCCTTCTTTGTGTAGCCGTAGACCTCGCTCGACTCTCTTACCTCGGGGAGGACGCTCTCGGGTATGTTGAAGAGTTCGAGCAGTTCATCGTCCCACTCCAGCTTTTTGATATTGAACAGCATCGTCCTAGACGCGTTGGAATAGTCAGTTACGTGCTCTCCGGTCAGGCGATAGATTAGGAACGTATCAACAGTCCCGAAGAGGACCTCGCCCCTCTCGGCCTTTTCCCTCAGACCGGGCACGTTGTCGAGGAGCCACTTGAGCTTGCTCGCGGAGAAGTAGGCATCAGGCACGAGTCCGGTCTTCTCCCTTATAACGCCCCCGTACTCGCGCTTTATCTCCTCGACCATTTGGGCGGTTCTCCTGCACTGCCAGACTATCGCGTTGTGGAGCGGTCTTCCGCCCCTGTCCCAGACTATCGTTGTCTCGCGCTGGTTGGTAATTCCAATAGCGGCTATCTGCCCCGGCTCGATTTTGGCTCTCTCAACGGCCGTCTTTATTGCCCTCAGCTGTGCCTCCCATATCTCCTCCGGGTCGTGCTCCACCCAGCCGGGCTTTGGGTAGTGCTGGGGAAACTCGTACTGGCCGATGCCGTGCACGTTGCCCTCCCTGTCGAAGATTATTGCCCTCGCCGAAGTGGTTCCCTCATCGAGTGACATGATAAACTTCTCCATGGTCTCACCGAAAGGTAAGAAAGGAGGGGGAGTATATTAGGGATTCGGTCACCTCAGCCCTATTGAGCCGAGGTAGGAAAGCATCCTCTCAATGTCGTTGGCTATGATGACGTCGTAGAGGCCGCCGAGGCGGACGAGGTTGTCGTTCTCGTAGTAAAGCTCCTCGTTGAGCGGCCAGAGTGCAACCTTAAGCCCTGCCCTCTTGACCATCTGGAGTGCCCCGACGGTCTTCTCGAGGCCTAGGATAGCTAAAGCATCTATCGGCGGGTTTATTGACCAGGGCCTAAGCTCCGCTATGAGCTGGGGAAGCTGGGCGAGAACCTCTTCGCGGTCGATAAGTATTCCAAGCTTTGTCTCAGAATCGAGCTTCCTGTACTCCCCGAGGGCATCGATGAGGAAGGACGAGACGATGATCCTCTCAGGATTGTTCCTCCCTATGATCCCGGCGGTCTTCGGGACGGCGTCGATATCTTTGAGCTCGACGTTGACAATCGCATCCTCGGGGATAGCTTCAAAGACCTCCTCAAGAGTTGGTATCCTCTCCCCGTTGCCAAAGTCGAGTGATTTAAGCTCTTCCAAAGTCATCTCCTTGACTTTACCGCTTCCGTTGCTCGTTCTGTCAACGGTCTCGTCGTGGATCACGACAACTTCACCGTCTTTGGTAAGCCAGACGTCGAGCTCAACTCCATCTGCTCCGGCCTCAATCGCCTTCCTGAAGGCCAAAAGGGTGTTCTCAGGGTACTTGGCAGAGTAGCCCCGGTGTCCGAGAACGAGGATTTTTCTCTCCATGATGGTCACCTTCAGGAGAGTTAACTAAGTTCCCTAAAAAATCTTTCTCAGCCTTGAAGGGTCGTCGGAGATGACGGCATTCACCAGATGAGCCATCCTTGGAACCCAGAAGAGCTCGTCCATGTGGTAGTTCCAGAGATAAACCCTCAATCCCCTCTTCCTGAGAGTCTGTAAGAGGACCCTGAACAAAACCTCTCCAATGTAGGAAATAGCATCTATCGGAACGTGAAGTGAATAAATTCCCTTCAATCGCGGGATCCATGCCACTGAAGAGTAGCCGACTATCGATAGGCCGACTCTGCAGTCCGGGCACTCCTTAAGTAGGACCCTTACCACATCTGGATTATCAGAGGAGAAGACCACCCTGTCCATGGCTTTCTTCCGCTCGACCAATCCGAGTAGAGGCTCGATCACTGAAGTCTCCTTCACATCTGCATTGAAAATCCCTGGAAGTTCCAGAACCTTCGAAACTTCTGGAATCAGCGGACCGAGCGGATGCTTTCTCCTGATTTCGCTGAGGCTCATCTTCATTATCGTGTATTGCCCATCATCGGAGATAAATGTTCCATCGTGGTGGACTATGAGCTTCCTGTCACCCGTAATCCTGACGTCAAACTCTATGCCATCAGCGTACCGTAGTGCTCTCATGAAGGCTGGAAGAGTGTTTTCCAAGGGGCCCTTCATCCCGCGGTGCCCTAGTATGATAGTATTTTCATTGTTCATTTTTGTTCTGTTTATCATCGTCCAGAAATGGGCTGACAACCCTTAAAAGCTTCTCCGCTTAAAAGTTCCATATAGTCTATATAGTAGGGTGATCTGGATGAGCACCGGTGATAGGAGATTCAGCTGGGGGATGATATTGAGTATTGCCCTTCTGGGCTTCAGCATGAGCACCGGGTGGGCAATAAACAAGGGTTTGACCTTTAAACTTCTCCAGGAAGGCTATACAAATGCTCCCGCGGTCATAGGGGCAGTCCTCTCACTACAAGGACTCATGGGACTCATCGTGCCACCACTTATGGGTTATTACAGCGATGTTTACTCATCCGGTAGGGGGAGGAGGACGCCCTTCGTGCTGGCTGGCGGTGTGCTCGCAGGTTCGACTGCACTCGTGATATACTTCAGCTATATAGCAAAGATACCCCTTGTAGCATTTGCAGTGATACTGGCAGCATTCTACTTTTTCATGTACTTCTTTGTGGCACAGTACCGCTCCCTAATGCCAGACGTTATTGAAAGCGGTGAGAGGGGAAAGGCTAGCGGAATAATAACGCTCTTCGAGTGGATGGGCAACCTATTCCTCTTCGGCATGATAGCTTTTCTGGCTGCAAAGGCTAGCACCGTCACAGGCATGAACAACGGAATAAAAGCTATGATCGAGGCTGGCTACCTATGGATTCCGTTTACTGTGGTTACCATTTTCCTCATTGGCTCGGCAATCTATGTCTTCTTCAGAGTAAAAGAGCCAAAGATAGAAGGAGAGGTGCCGGAAGAGAGGCTCTGGGATTATTTCAGGGCAATAATCTCAGACAGAGACTTCCTGAGCTTCTATATCGCCCAGATGCTCTGGTGGCTCAGCTTCGAGTTCATAGCGGTTTTCATGTTTGGCATCCTCGAGTCAGTTCTCAGCACTTCGAACGTGACTGCCCTCGGAAACGCCATAATGGCACTCTTCAACATCACCGTCCTGGTCGGTGCCATTATTGGTGGCCCGCTCTACGACAGGATTGGCCGGAGGAAATCCATCATCATCGGTGGGATACTCTTCGTGATACCTTTCATCCTGGGCTGGTTCATTCACACTAAGCTTCAGGTTACATCACTCATTGGCTTCGCCGGAATCGGTTGGGGAATGTTGATGGCAACGTCGTGGCCCGTCATCGGTGACCTGCTGACCAAGTACGAGAAGGAGGCTTTCAACGGCCGCTACTACGGCTTCTTTGAGGCCACCAAGTCCTTCCCAATACTCATTGCTGGCCTCGTCGGTGGCGCCATCGTTCAACTCGCAGGCGGGAACTACAGGGTCCTCTTCCCGGTCGGGGCAATATTCGTCCTCATAGCCCTGCCCCTGATATGGAGCATGAAGCACCTGGACGTCGAGAAGACCCCGGGGGAGTGAGCAATGAGCCCGCTTCTGGGAGCTTTGATTTTTCTCCTCCTTTTCTTTATACTCTTCGCGGTCTTCGTGGCATACAAGATGGCGAAGCCGCCGCGTTTCATCGGTGACTGGACGCCAAAAGATTGGGGCTTTGACTACGAGGATATTACATTTGAAACATCTGACGGGCTGAAGCTGAGCGGCTGGTGGATTCCGAACGGGAGCGACAAAACGGTGATTCCACTCCATGGCTACACGAGGAGCAGATGGGATGATGTTTACATGAAGCAGACCACGGAGTTCCTCCTCAGAGAGGGATACAACGTCTTGACCTTCGACTTTAGGGCACACGGAAAGAGTGAGGGAAAGTACACCACCGTCGGAAGGGATGAAGTGAAGGATGTAGAGGCTGCAGTCAGATGGCTGGAGAGAAAGCATCCGGACGAAGCGAGGAAGGTTGCCCTAATAGGCTTCTCCATGGGCGCAATAGTGACCATCCGTGCACTTGCCGAGCTTGAGAGGATGTGCTGTGGAGTCGCGGATTCTCCGCCGATATACCTAGACAGAACCGGGGCAAGGAGTTTGAAGTATTTCGCCAACCTACCTGAGTTGCTCTACCCCTTTGTCAAGCCGTTCGGAAGGCTCTTCAGCGGAACAGCAGAGGACACTACCGAGCTGGCCGATAAGGTTACGAAGCCTCTCCTCTTAATAGTCGGAAAGAAAGACCCTCTGATAAAAGTAGAGGAGGTAAGGGAATTCTACGAGATGAACGAAAAGATAAACCCGAACGTCGAGCTTTGGATAACCGAGGCTCCACACGTGAGGACGCTGAAGTTCTATCCAGAAGAGTGGAAAAGGAAAGTTGGAGAGTTCCTTGGAAAGTTTCTGGAATAGGCTCTTTCTCTGTTTTACCCCAGTCTCTTTATCGCCCAGTTGTAAAGAACCACCGCTATCAGAAGCATTCCAAAGGCACTCCCAGCCACCCACGCAATGCTGGGCAGGATTTCGCTTGCCGGCCTGTGGTAGAGCTCCAGCAGGCGGAGGCTCTTCAGCGCGGTTCCGAGCGGGAAGTAGTTCGCTATGGGCTTCGCCCACTCGGGCAGTATGCTCGCCGGGATGACAATGCCGGCCAGGAAAAGCAGAGGCATCGATATGAGGTTGACTATCGCGTTCGTGGCCTTTATGCTCCTCGTGCCCATGGCTATCGCCAGCCCGAGGCTCATTGAGAAGACCGCCGCGAGGAATATCATAAGCCAGCCGAGAGCGCTCGGAAAGACCGTCTCCCCGAAGACCAGCTTTGCGTAACCTATTCCGATGAGTATGCTCACGGTTATGACGATGAAGGTAGAGAGCATCTTTCCGGCCAGGAAGTCCCACGCAGTTGCCGGCGAGGCCGCTATGCGCCTCAGAGTCCCGTGCTCTATCTCTTCAAGCGTTCCGGAGCCTATCATGAGCATCGTGGCGAAGAGGAACTGAATCCCGATGAAACTCGTGACGTAGAACTGAATGGCGGAGGGAGATTCTCCCCTGACTTCCCTCTCCTCAAGCTCAAGTGGGTTCGCAAGACCTATGAGGTATCTCCTGAAATCATCGATGGTGAAGTTTCCGGCGAGGTTTGCCGGGATGTACTTTTCCATGTAGCTCAGGGTGATGTTGAGCTTCCTCTCGCTCATCTCCTTCTCGAACTCTGAGAAGAAGCCCTTGATGACGCCGCTCACTATCTGATAGTTCTGGGGGTCGCTCCTGTCAAAGTAGACGTAGACCCTCGCCTGAAGGCCGCTGGAAACGTTCTCCCCGAAGCCCCGCGGGAACACAAGAAGGGCATCTATCCTTCCTGTTCTAACGGCGTCTACACCCGAGCTCTCGTTGGGGTATCTTGCTATGTTAAAAACATGGACATTATTCATTGTCACGTTTTCCATGATATTAACTACGTCCTGCGCGGTAAAAGCGGCGGTCTCATTGAAGTATACGACGCCGAGGTCAACTGTTATAGGCGGGCTGTGGCCGCCCCAGATTCCCCCGAGCAGGGTGATCCACATGAGCGGGAATACGAATATCCAGAAGATGGTCATCTTTTCCCTTCTGGTTTCCCTCAAATCCTTGCCGATTATGGCCTTGATGGCTCTGGCTTTCATTCTAGCCCCCTCCCGGTGAGCTTCAGGAAAACGTCCTCAAGGGTCGGCTCTTCAACCCTTATTGTCCGTATTTCACTCCCCGCTTCAACAAGCAGTTCAACGACCCTGGGAAGGGCGGTCTTTGCCTCCTCCACCCCGATCCTGAGAACCCCCTCGCGCTCTATCGTTCTCGGAAACTCCTCCCTGACGAGCTCTGTGCCCTTCAGGATGCCCTCGACGTGTATCACGCTCTCTTCCGCTGCAAGGGACTTCAGCTCGTCGGGAGTTCCGACCGCTATTATCCTCCCCTCGTTTATTATCGCCACCCTGTCAGCCAGTGCCTCGGCCTCCTCCATGTAGTGGGTCGCGAGGAGTATCGTCCGCCCTTCCTCGCGGAGTTTCCTTATGAGGCTCCAGAGCTCCCTCCTCGACGGCACATCCAGGCCGGCGGAGGGTTCGTCGAGGATGAGGAGTCTCGGTTCGTAGAGTAGCGCTATCGCCAGATTGAGGCGCCTCTTAAAGCCGCCGCTCAGCTCCCTGGCTTTCTTCTTCGCGGGTAGGGAGAACTCCGAAATGAGCTTTCTCACCCTCTCCCTCGGTGCGTCGTAGAGGTCGGCGTAGAAGTGCAGGTTCTCCTCAACAGTCAGGAGGTCGTAGGCCACGCTCTCCTGGGGAGCGTAGCCGATCAGTCTCGCGGTTCCCTTTGTGAGGGGCTCACCGAATACCAGTATCTCTCCGGAGTCGTAGCCCAGCCCCTCGGCCAGAATCCTTATGAGAGTTGTCTTTCCAGCGCCGTTTGGCCCGAGGAGCGCGAAGACCTCGCCCTCTTCAACCTCAAGGTCTATCCCCTTAAGCGCTAGAAAGTCACCGTAGCTCTTTTTCAGTTTCTTAATTACAAGAGCTTTCATCGGCTCACCCAATAATGAAAAGGCTTCATTTGATATAAACCTGCAAGGATTTCTGAAATTCAGAATAAACCTCACGGGCGATTTTACCCTTTGGCCCTCTGAAAATAATGACGCTGGATACACCCGGAAGGCCATGCTCCTCGGGGGTTATCAGCTCAACCTTCCTGAAGAAGATCCCTCCAAGGGCAAGTTGTGAGGCTAGGTCCCAGGGCCTCAGTTCCATATCAGCTACTTTCTCAAAACCGGGGAGTCTGTAGTACCCCCTCTTCTCCGTTCCTCTGCGGAGATTATAGCCCTCGTGAAGGGAAACGAGCTTTTTCTCATCCAAACCCCCCTCCACAAGGAAGTCTTTGTAAGCTGTACCATAGAGGAAACGCTTTATTCTGTCAGTTTCTTCAATAAAGAAGAGACCACCCTCCCTCAAAACGGTAGCAACACCCGAGAACAGACTAACTGCCTCGAAGGGATCAAAATGGGGCATTGTATGACCCCACAGAACGGCAACATCGTGACTCCCAACGAGATGAGGAAGGTTCAATGCGTCTCCCTCCACCATCATGATGGCAGAAGTCACATCTGCAATCGCCATCCATTCACTTACTTTTCTCATATCCTCTCCCCTTTCGTCAACCAGAGTTACTCTGGACGCTGAAAAGGCCTTTGCAGCAGCAACGCCGGCTATTCCCGTCCCAGAGCATATGTCAAGAACGCTGTCAACGCTTAGATTCTGACTTTCAAAGAACCTAACTGTCGAATGAAACCTCTCAATCGCCCTTGGATCTCTTGGATCCATCCACCATCTAAAGTACTGGTAGAACTCTTTGAGAGACATCCAATCACCCCATGCTCATAGGCTCCGGAATTTAAAACGATTAAGGCCTCGGCTAACCCTCTTCTCCTCACCGCTCAGCGTGGCTAACGCTCGTCATCGGCCTGATGGAGTTGATACCAAGATTTTAAAAAGAATCCGCCGAGAAGGGAGGGGGGATGAAGAGCGTTTACCGGTCGGATCGCTACTGGATGAAGAGACTGGCACTGGCTGACCCCCTTCCGAAAAGCGTAAATATTCCTTGGGATCTCATTAAATATGGGATGAAAGGATGGATTTTGAGATGTTTATGGAGAGGTATGGATACAAGATACTGCTTGTTCTCTTCGTTGGAGGAGCATTCTTAGCCGTTCCCCTTCTGCTAGGATACAACCTGCATATGTTTGGTTATTCCTGGGATGAAACTGGATTTTTTATTGGGCTGTTGATTGCAGCATCAATTATAGCAGCATCTGTGGGAAGATTCATGAACACTGCCCTTCAACTTGTTAGCAGGATCTCCTTCATAAACAGGTCAAAGTTGTTTGAAGACAAGAAGAAACTGGAGAACGAAAGGGAGAAACGGAGAGAAGAGGGAGGGAGACTGTACTAAATAGCACGGGATTAAGTGAGCAGCGCCTCGACCAGTGCCACTATCTGCTCGTGAACTGTTTTGACGTCCTCGAAGGCGTTCACTATCTTCATCTCAGAGAAACGTTCAACCAGTTTGAGATAGTTTTCGCGCACCTTTTTCTGGAGTTCAAAAATCCTATCAAACTCGTTCTCAATGCTCCTGTCGTTTATCCGTTTCATGCTCTCTTTCACGGGGAGGTCCAATAGTATAACAAGGTCAGGTCTTATAGCGAACCGGTTTAAATCGATGAGCCAGTCCAAGTCAAGCCCCCTGGCCCACTGATAGGCGAGAGATGAGTAAAAGTACCTGTCAGATATCACGACCTTACCTGATTCCAGTGAGGGTTTTATGAGCTTATTTACGTGCTCCGCACGGTCAGCCGCGAATAAAAGGGCCTCCGCCTCATAACTTATTCGAGCCCCATCTATTATGCCCTCATCTCCACCAGTCAGAACGAGCTTTCGGATCAGCTTTCCAAATGCTGTATCTGTGGGCTCCTTTGTTATAACAACTTCATACCCTCTTTCCTCGAACCATTTTCCAAGAAGTTTTGCCTGAGTTGACTTCCCTGCCCCATCTATGCCCTCAAAGACTATAAACTTCCCCACGATTTCACCTCCAGCTAACCAACAGCCATCCATGTCTGCCCTTTTAACGTTTTCGAGGCGGAGTGAGGGTCTAAAGAACCTTCTTCATGTGGTCTATGAGCTTCCACATGCTCCCAAATTCTACCTCTTTACCACCCCAGTGAAACTCCACGACGCCCTCTGGCCTGAACCTGAGGCCAAAATCGTAGTTGCCCTTCTGGAGTTTGTGGAGGAACACTTCCTTCGGTTTAGGCGGGAGGTAGCTGGTCATCATGTCGTTTATCAGCTCAACCTCGAAGCCAAGATGCTCGTTCATGCGTGGAAACATCAGGACAGCTGGAGTGTTCATTGCGTCCACGAGGGCTTTTCTTCCAACTTTAAAGGAGTAACGCTTGAATATCTCATGCAGAAAGTCATCAAGGGCGTTTGGGTAATAAACAGTAGCGCCGATATCATTTGGATGAGCCTCTATGAAACTCCTGGTTCCCATTATGGCCTCTATCTCCTCGATATCGATGCCGCTGACATAAACTCGTACACCGTTGTAATAGTAAACGTAAGCAAGGGGAAGACCCTTTCTGTGGGCAAAATCCTTGAGGGCTATTAGGGGTATAAGTCTGACGTCCATTATGGTCGAGCCGGTGCTGACGATACCAACCACCATCGCCCTCTTTCCATACCTTGAGATGGCCCTTCCATCCCTACCCACTATTATGGTTCCGTGAGAAATGGTCCCTATTGCTCTTCCGAGGAGGGCCAGTTCCTCTGGGTTAAACTTCGGCGAATGATAAACCTCCATCCGTATCACCCCGATTTACACATGTTACCACTTTCAATCCCCTATCAAACTATGCAGCCTCCTGAGGGCCACGTCGATGAACTGTTCCAAAGCTCCGGAGAGGTAACTCCAAGGGACTCTTGGCTCATTGTACGCCCCATCATTGTATTGGAGGGTATATCACTGAGAGTTAATATAGTTTGCGGATATCCATGAACCCTATGGTGGGTGTACCATAGGAAGTGCACTTAAGACCATAAAAAAGCATCGGATGCCTATCATAATGACAACGAATTTAGTCAATCCGTGGAATTTGTACAGTGGGAGGCCCTTATTCAACCAATTGGATAATCATCTCGACAAAGAATTTTTTAAAGTGGGGAAACAAGGGAGAACGGAGGCGATAAGATGTCTCTCGAAAAGCTTGAAAAACTCCTTGAGAAGGAGCAGTTCGAAAAGATAAAATCCATCGACAACCCCGAACTTCATGCGTTTCTGGCGGAGTGGATTGAATGGCTTGAGCCGAGCAGGGTCTTCGTCTGCAGCGATAGCCCGGAGGACGAGGACTATGTCCGTTGGAAGGCACTCTATTACGGGGAAGAGAGAATGCTCGAAACCCCCAACCACACCGTCCACTACGACAACTACTACGACCAGGCTAGGGACAAAGCTAACACGGCCATCCTAACGCCGGGTGGGGAATCCCTCCCATACATCAACACGAAGGACAGGCAGGAAGGTCTAAAGGAGATACGAAATCTTATGAGGGGCATCATGCGGGGAAAGGAACTCTTCATATGCTTCTTTGTCCTCGGGCCAAAGAACTCGATATTCACTATTCCAGCGGTTCAACTCACCGATTCTGCATATGTTGCTCACTCAGAGTTCATACTCTACCGCAAAGGCTACGAGGAGTTTAGAAGACTTGGGAGACAGGCCAAGTTCTTCCGTTTCGTTCACAGTGAGGGTGAACTGGACGAGAGAAAGACGAGCAAGAACCTCGATAAGAGGAGAGTTTACATAGATCTCGAAGATGAGACGGTCTACTCCGTGAACACACAGTACGGAGGTAACACTATAGGTCTGAAAAAACCCGCCTTCAGGCTCACTATCAAGAGAGCCGTCGAGGAGGGCTGGCTCAGCGAGCACATGTTCCTGATGCGTGTCAACGGTCCCAACGGCAGAAAAACCTACTTCACGGGCGCCTACCCAAGCATGTGCGGGAAAACCTCAACGGCCATGATCCCTTGGGAGAACATAGTGGGTGATGACTTGACCTTCATTCTCCCCGTCAACGGTGTGGCGAGGGGCGCGAACGTCGAGAAGGGAGTCTTTGGCATCATCCAGGGCGTCAACCCAGAGGACGACCCGATAATCTGGAAGGTTCTCCACTCTCCGGTCGAGATTATATTCTCGAACGTTCTGGTGAAGGACGGAAAGCCCTACTGGAATGACATGGGGGTTGAAATCCCAGAAGATGGAGAGAACCACAGCGGAAGGTGGTGGAAGGGCAAAAAAGACAGAGAAGGAAACGAGATTCCTCCGAGCCACAAAAACGCTCGATTCACCGTATCCCTTGAGCACTTTCCAAACGTTGATTTGGATGCATTAGAGAACCCATGCGGCGTTGAAGTTGGTGGAATGATCTTTGGCGGTCGTGATAAGGACACTTGGCCACCGGTGAGGGAAGCCTTCGACTGGAAGCACGGGGTTATAACGATGGGTGCATCGCTCGAGAGCGAGACGACCGCTGCAACGCTTGGTAAGGAGGGAGTTAGGGCCTTCAACCCGATGGCCATCCTCGACTTCATGAGCGTCCACCTCGGCGACTACATAAGGAACTACCTCGACTTCGAAAAGAGGCTTAAGAAGACACCGAGGATATTCGCGGTCAACTACTTCCTCCGGGAGAACGGGAAATGGCTCAACCACAAGCTCGACAAGGGCGTCTGGCTCAAGTGGATGGAGCTCCGCGTCCACGGCGACGTAGATGCCATAGAGACCCCAATAGGATACATACCGAGGTACGAAGACCTAGAAAGGCTCTTTAAGGAGATCCTGGGCAAGGAGTACACTAGAGAGGCCTATGAGAAGCAGTTCAAGATACGGGTTCCAGAGTTGCTGGAAAAGATAGACCGCATTGAGGAAACTTACAGGAAGCTTAACAACGTCCCAGAGGAGCTCTTCGAAGAGTTGGAAGGGGAAAGAAGGAGGCTTCTCGAGGCACAGAAAAAGTATGGAGACTATATAAGCCCCTTCGTGCTGGAAAAATGAAGGGAGTCCCATTTTTCATTTTTGTGGTCCTAATGCGGAAATTCTAAAGCTTTTCTTCATCTTCTACTCGTTTTAGCCAGATATGGCTAGAGAACTAATTGCACCTCTGTTCTATAAGTCTAGATCGGCATGCGTTCTCTTGTACCCTCCCGGTCAGTGATAAGCTTGTAATTCAACCTACCGAGTGTTTTGATAATCGATCCAGCCATGGTGTTATACAGACTCCTCGAGGAGGGCTGGCTCAGCAAAACCCTTTGAAATAAAAAGGTCACTTGTGGGCAAATATCGCCCGGACCTTCCCATCTTTTACTTCATCTATCCTCACAAAGCCAAAGCGTTCGAACTGGACTATATCATCTACCTTAACGTCTGCATCACTCTCTAGAACTCCAGCTCTAATCACGAGATCATCTCCCTCGGGAACCCAAACTTCACAGGGCCTCCCCTCTGTGACCCAGTGCACCATTCTCCAGCGGTTTTCCCTCGCTACCTCGTACTCAACGCTGTGGAACCTGGCCTTGATTCCGTCCTCGCTAGCCTCGAGGATCTCGACGTTGAAGAGGTCCTTCAACCTCACAAAGTTGCCCGGCTTGAATAGTTCCATGTCATCCTTCGAGACGTAGACGGGTTTGCCCGGCTTGAACTTGAGCTTTCTAGTTCCCCTCTCAGGGTAATCGGGGTGGAGCGGTATCTCAGCAACTAACTCCTTAGCCTCCTCCACGTACATCGGAATCGGGTCCGCCACGAAGAAGTAGCGGTTCGCTATCGGCTCGACTATGCGTCTGTTTATCGCAGCTAAGTTGTCCCAGCTTATCGTTGTGTCGCTCCTCTTTAAACCAACTTCAATGATGAGCTCCCTTATCGCCTCAGGCCTTATGCCGCGCCTCTTTAGGGCGCGAATCGTTCCCAGCCTGGGATCGTCCCAGCCGAGGTACTTGCCCTCCTGGATTCCCTTCCTCGTTTTTGACTTGCTGAGGATGACCCCCTCAATGCTGAGCCTCCCGTGGTGAACGGTTACTGGGTATTCCCAGCCGAAGTACTCGTAGACGTAGCGCTGCCTCGTCTCGTTCTCGGCGTGCTCCTGACCGCGGAATATGTGGGTTACGCCGAGCTCGTGGTCGTCTATGGCCGAGGCGAAGTTGTAGAGCGGCCAGACGCGGTACTTATTGCCGGTCCTCGGGTGGTTGGGATCGTCGATGATCCTCAAAGCGGGCCAGTCCCTAACCGCTGGATTCGGGTGCTTGAGGTCGGTCTTTATCCTGACTACCGCTTCGCCCTCCTTGTACTCACCGCTCAGCATCTTCCTCCATCTTTCAAGCTGAACCTCAACCGGCTCTTCCCTGTGGGGGCAGGCTATTCCCTTATCCCTGAGCTCGCGGAACTTCTCCGGCTTGCAGGTGCAGACGTAGGCCTTGCCCATCTTTATGAGCTTCTCGGCGTAGTCGTAGTATATCTCCAACCTGTCACTGGCGATGTGTATCTCATCCACCTTGAAGCCGAGCCACTCCAAGTCTTCCTTAATCCACTCATAGAACTTCGGCTCGGGCCTCTTGACCTTCGGGTCCGTGTCGTCGAAGCGGAGGATGAACTTCCCGCCGTAGATCCTCGCGTACTCGTGACTTAAAATAGCAGCTCTCGCGTTCCCGAGGTGGAAAGCCCCATCCGGGTTCGGTGCGAAGCGGGTAACTACTTTCCCTTTCTCCGCCTTGGGAAGCGGTGGAAGGCTCTTCTTTTCCTCTTTCTTGGTCCTCCTCTCCTCGAAGAACTCGGGGTAGATTTCCCTCAGCTTCGCCTCCTGCACCTCCAAGCTGAGGGAGTTGACCTTCTCAACTATTTCGTTCACGAGCGGGATTATCTCCTTTGCCTTTGGTCTAAGCTCCGGGTTCTCCCCGAGGACCTTCCCTATGACGGCTTTTTGGTTAGCCTTCCCCTTATGGGTGTAAGCGTTGATGAGCGTGTACTTCCAGATTAGCTCCTCCACGTTCATTCTACTCACCGGTTGGAAAAGGAAGAGAGAAGTTATAAACTTACTCCCGGTTCCAAGTTGGAAGGGTAGAAGAAAAGAGGGCGGAGATTCACTCCGCGAAGGTGATTATCTTCAGGTTCACAGGACGTCTTACGACGTTATACTTCCTTGCACCAACGAGGTACTTGACGCCGGTTTCACTAACCGTGTCTATAAGCCTCTGGGTTATCACACCGTTGAAGACAACGGCGTAGACGTCCTTGCGTTCCATGAGTTTGCTCGTGAGCTCTCTGACGGGAATCTCCGCCAACACCTTCTTATCCTTGTCTAGGAGCAGGGCAGTTGACTCCTTCCCGCTCTTCACGCGCTCAATGAACTCATTGAACTCACCGCTCGCCGGCTTAGGCTGTGGTATTGGCTTTATTATCTTCTCCGCCGGCGCAGGAGGTTTCGACTTTTCGGGCTGCCTGTGCTGAACTGCAGGCTGGAGTTGGGGATGTGGGGTGGGAGTCGGCTTCTCCTCCTTTTCCTCCACAGCCTTTGCCTTTTCTTTCTCCCTTATAACGTCATAGAAGTTCTTGCCCTTATAGAATATCTCGGTTATCACCTGCTCCGCGGGTACCTTGCTCCTGAGGGACTTGACTATCTCCTTCTTGGTGAGCTCTTCGACCTCCTTTCCTTCAGGCGCACGAGCCACATAGTCTACATCCGCAACCTGCAGGAGCTCCTTGAGGATGAGCTCTCCACCGCGGTCGCCGTCGGTAAAAGCCGTGACGATTCTCTCCTTGCTCAGCTTGATTATCGTCTCTGGAACTGATGTTCCCTCAACGGCTATGGCATTCTTTATCCCATGCTTGAGCAGGTTGAGAACGTCTGCTCTGCCCTCAACGACTATTATGGAGTCGGAAAAAGGCACGTGGGGACCAGCAGGGAGCTTCTCTGGACCGTACTCTATGAGCTCCTTTGCTCTTACCGCCTTCTTTACCTCCTCGGTGAGCTCCTGAGTCTCCGGAATCTCCTGCTCCATGAGACTCTCGAGGATCTCCTTGGCCCTCTCGATGATGTACTTCCTCTTAGTTGCCCTGACGTCTTCGATGCGGAGAACCTTAATCTTAGCCTCTGCCGGACCGACACGGTCTATGGTTTCGAGCGCGGCTGCCAATATCGCCGTCTCGACTCTGTCTAGGCTTGATGGAACAGTTATCGTTCCGTAGGTCTTGCCAGCTTTTGTGTGAACTTCAACCCTTATCCTGCCAATCCTTCCGGTCTTCTGGAGCTCCCTGAGGTCAAGGTCATCTCCGAGAAGGCCTTCAGTCTGACCAAAAATTGCGCCGACAACGTCAGGCCTTTCAACAATACCATTTGCCTCAAACTCAGCATAAACCACGTATTTAGTGGTTCCAAACTCGTCTTTAGCCGACATACTACCACCTTCTTTTCTTTTTTCAATCCTCTGTTTTTCAGCCAAAACATGGTGGAGCACTGTCTTTTTCCTCTTCATCGAATCCCCTCCATAAGGGGGTCAGAAACGGAGACAATCTTAAGGTAAAGGCCGTAGAGGTCCTCAATTCCCTTGATATCCTTTTTGGAGAGTTTCTTCAACTCCCTTCTGGTTTCCGTATCCACCCTGCAGGGATAACCCGCCAGATACCTAGTGAGCTTCCCTGCGAGTTCCTCGCCTTTTCTGTCAAAGTCTGTGAGTATCATGATTTCCTTATACGATGATGCGATGAGAGCGATTTCCGCCAACGGGAAGCGGGACAACCTTATTATCTCCGCCCTGACCCCCAGATTCCTCAGAGCCACCTCGTCTCTCATGCCCTCCACGATGAGGGCACCTTCAAACTCTCGCAGTTTATCTATAAGCTCCAGGAATCTTTTATAGTTTTCGGCATGCATACCTGCCGTCCCCCATGATGTCATTGAGGTTATTAAGTTTGCCCTCACAACCGGTAACGATATCCAAAGACCGGCCACTTTGTAAAACCACTTTTGCTACCGTACCACAGTGCCAGGGCCGCCCCTCCCACCGGAAAGGCGAAGAGGAGAGCGCTCTCAACTCCGCGAGGAGTGATGTAGTGGGCTATCACCAGAGCAACTATGAAGCCTGAAGTGAACCCAAGGAAAAAATACATGAACGCGGCAGCAAACCTCGGCCTCAAAACGGAGACGAGCAGGAAACCAGTCACAATCGTTGCGGCTATCAGCCCTGGAACCCCCCCAGTGAAGTATGAGAAGGCGAGGAAAACTGCTGTTGATACCGCGACCCAGAGGTCTTTCATCCGCTCACCATCTTGGTTTAGTGATGGGAACGTAAAAAGCTTTCCCTCAGCAAACCGAACCGATGGTTCCGTGGTAGCTCATAGATTCCTCGTAAAACTCATCAAGGAGCCTCTGGAGTTTCCTCGACAGCTCAGCCTGTTTTCCCCAAGAGCCCTCAATTTTACCTTTGGCCGCCATTCTTCCCAAGAACTTCCTCATTTCGGGGCTGAGGGGCGAGGGTTTACATTTTGACCATGGTGTTCCGGGTAGGGGCATAAAGTAATGAGCCCTGACCTTTCCACCTTTGCTCATTATCCACTTCATGAGCTCGATACTTCTCCTCTGGCTTTCTCTATTCTCATTGGGTAGCCCTACGATGAAGTCAACTACCGGCTCGAAGCCATACTCCAGCATGTACTCTACCGCTCTCTGCACGTGCTCAACCCTGTGTAGCCTGTGCATGGCTTTCAGCATTCCATTATCCCCGCTCTGCGCACCAATCGCCAGACGTCTGTTGTCCGCATAGTCAATGAGGAGTTCAAGCGTCTCCGGTAAAACAAACTCAGGCCTTACCTCGCTCGGAAACGTACCATAGAAGAGCCTTCTGCCCTCCTTCCGGAGTGGTTGGAGTGCTTTTAGGAGGGCTTCGAGCTTTCTCAGTTTCAGTATTGCTCCCGGCGATCCGTAGGCGAAAGCGTTAGGGGTAATATATCGCATGTCCTTCATTCTGCGGGAATACTTCACGATCTGATCGATAGGTCTGTGTCTCATCCGGAAGCCCTTTATGTAGGGGGTTTGGCAGTAGTAACAGCGGAAGGGACAACCCCTGCTTATCTCTATGGGAGAGATTAGGCGAACGCTCTCGGGGTAGGGGGGAAAGCGCCAGAAGTCCTCAACCTTGGCGAAGCCGGTAAAGACGAACTCACCGTTGAGGTAGAAGGCGAGACCCGTTATGTTGAGAAGGTCTTTGGTGATTTTATACCCCGTCCTCTTCAGTGCGTTCAGGAGCTGGAAGAGAACCTCCTCACCCTCGCCGATAACCGCTATATCAAAGCCGAGTTTGTTGAGAGTGTGCCTTGGCATGGCTATTGCGTGGTAGCCGCCGGCTATGAGAATGGATCCGGCCTCTTTAAGCAACCTAATTTCTTCCGATAATGAACCCCATATCTCCTCGGTAAAGAAGGAGTAGAGGACCACCTTAGGCTTTGCATTTAGAATCTTAGTGAAGTCCTTTGTTATGAAAAGCTCCCCTAAGTCAAAGCCCTGACTTTCAAGAGCTCCTAAGAGGTGAACAAAGGCATTGTGATTGCGCTTTGTCATCCTGAAAGCTATCTCAGGCATAATTGGAAGCAGGAGAAGAGCCTTAAAACAATAACGGTTCAGAATATTGATATAAAAGCCAAAAAGGCCATCAGGCCTTGATGGCAAGCTTTATGTCCTCGGCCTTGACAGTCTTTCTGCCGGCGTGCCTAGCGAAGTCAGCTGATTTCTTAGCGAGCTCAACGGCGTATTCCTCAAGGTAGTCGGCGAGGACTTTGGCGGCCTCTTCACTAACTCTCTCAGCGCCGGCCTTCCTAATCAACCTGTCAATCGGCGCAATTGGAAGCTCAGCCATTCACAACACCTCCAGGAAGGGTTTTTCATTACTCTCTAACCGATTGGAACTATATAAACCTTTCGGTGAGAAGAGAGTTCTCATGCCTCCAATTCCCCCCAAAAGGCCGGGTGATGAACCAACACTTCATCTGCATCTTAGTTTACTGCCAACAGCCGGTCTTCCCGCGAGGGGATTTACAAAAAAACCTAGAAGGCTTTACCTGGGTAAGGGCTTATACAATTAACCTCGAAGATTCTATAGCATGGTTTAATGAACGGAGGGGGTTCCAGGGCCCAATTCCATTACAACAAGCCTAGCAAAAAAAGACAAAAAAATGGGCCCTGGAAAGGGAGCACACAGAAACGTTCACTTTTTCCTTCTTTTTGAGAGCGCTATCCCCCTGCTGCCCTGATAATTTCCCCGATATGGACTCTTTGATGGGGCCTCAAGCCGTATGAAGGCTATTTGAACAAACCGTTCTTCGTATTCGAGCTCCACTGACTTGTCTGAGGCATTAAAGAGACCCAAGGTTAAGTTCCCATCCCAGCCGGGATCAACCCAAGCAAACGAGCCGAGAAGGCCTTCCCGAGCAAGGCTGCTCCGGAGTTTCATGTCTCCCATAACGTCTTCCGGGAGCCTCACGCGCTCGAGAGTCAGGACTAGAGCGTATGTTTTTGGAGGTATCACTAGGCCACCCTCCTTATTAACCTCGATTATTCTATCGTTGATGTAAGCCTGGTTCCCAACGCGCAGGTCGTAGCCGGCAGGCTGGAGGGATTCCTCGTTGAAGGGCTCGATTAGAATCTCCTTTCTTATTTTCCAGTCAGGGAGCATCATACGAACCACCGCAAGCTTTATTTTCTCGGTCCTTAAAACACTTCCGAGGGCCCGTGGCCTAGGGGATATGGCGCCGGCCTTCGGAGCCGGTAGTCGCGGGTTCGAATCCCGCCGGGCCCGCCACAGAAACTTTGCTTGCGCAAAGTTTCATCAAATAGTTCTGACTGTTTAAGGGGGTAGTTTTCTAAGGCCGTGCACGCTAAAACTGGCAATTCTAGAAACGGGTTTGTATTAGACTCACAGCCTTTACAGTGTTTCACTCTTCAAGCAGCGTCCGAAGGACGCTAAAGT
>JALTCK010000088.1:0-3740 GCA_027074805.1 Thermococcus sp.
TTCCAGGTTCTCCGTGAGAACCCGATGGCCACCGGAAGGAAGGCCGACCGTTACGGAAACGGTATGCGCAGACCCTTCGGAAAGCCGATAGGCCTCGCCGCCCGCGTAAGGAAGGACCAGAAGATACTCTCCGTTTACCTCAACGAGAACCACCTCAAGTTTGCCCTCGGCGCCATGCACAGGGCCAAGATGAAGCTTCCTTACTCGGCTTACTTTAGAATCTATGACAGGGAAGGCAACGACGTTACCACCAAGGTTCTCTCTACCATGAAACGCTGATGCGCAGTGTTGACGCGCGCTGGAGCTCACCGGGCTCTCTTTTACCAACTTTTGTGCGTTTCCCGCGGTGATTTTTTGTGTTATAATTTTTCTCATATACTCATAATAATTATTAACGATGGCACCCTATCCTCGCTGGTGGGAAGATGGTAAGCTCACACTTCATGAGTGTACTCCGGAAGGTTGGCGTTCCGGAAGACAGGCTTCTAGTTTTAGAGGGCAAGGGTGGAATCGTCGAGGACGAGTTTGAAGGTATCAGGTACGTCCGCTTTCGTGATTCTGCCAAGGGCTTCCGGAGGGGCACCGTTGTCTTCGAGAACGGTGACGTCGTCCTCGGCTTTCCCCACATAAAGCGCGTCGTCCAGCTGGAGAACGGGATAAGTCGGGTTTTCAAGAACAGGCCCTTCTACGTCGAGGAGAAGGTGGACGGTTACAACGTCCGCGTCGTTAAGGTAGGGGATAAGCTCCTCGCCCTCACTCGCGGTGGCTTTGTCTGCCCCTTCACCACCGAAAGGATAGAGGACTTTGTGAACTTCGAGTTCTTCCAGGACTACCCCAATCTAATCCTTGTGGGAGAGATGGCCGGGCCGGAGAGCCCCTACATAGTCGAGGGGCCGCCCTACGTGAAGGAGGACATCAGGTTCTTCCTCTTTGACATCCAGGAGAAGGGAACCGGAAAAAGCCTGCCTGTGGAGGAGCGTTATAAACTGGCTGAAGAGTATGGAATTCCTCAGGTTGAGCGCTTCGGCCTCTTCGACCGCTCCCGCTTAGATGAGCTCTACGACCTCATAGAAAGGCTCAGTGAGGAGATGAGAGAGGGGGTCGTCATGAAGACCCCAGATATGAAGAAGATAGCGAAGTACGTGACGCCCTATGCCAACATCAATGACATCAAGATAGGCTCGCACATATTCTTCGACCTTCCTCACGGCTACTTCATGGGAAGGATAAAGAGGCTCGCCTTCTACTTGGCTGAGAAGCACGTTAAGGGAGAGGAATTCGACGAGTACGCCAAGGCTCTCGGAAAGGCCATCCTCAGGCCGTTCGTCGAGAGCATCCACGAGGTGGCCAATGGCGGCGAGGTCGAGGAGGTCTTCACGGTGAGGGTCAAGAACATAACGACCGCCCATAGAATGGTGACCCACTTTGAGAGGCTCGGCGTGAAGATCCACATCGAGGACATCGAGGACTTGAAGAACGGCTACTGGAGGATAACCTTCAAGCGTGTTTACCCAGACGCGACGAGGGAAATAAAGGAGCTGTGGAACGGGCTGGCGTTCGTGGATTGAAGTTTGTCTCGCTTTGTTTTTGAGGCATGCGCTTTTTAAATTCGTTGGGAATGATAATCGTCATTATGATAATCGTGGTTATTATTCCCTTGGCCGTTTGAAGGCTTCGAAAGGCTTATAAGCCCAAAAACCTACTCACAAGTATGATACTCACGAGTAAGTTCGTTGACAGAAAGGCGGAGTTGAACTTCCTCAGGGAGCGGTACCGCTCGGGAAGGGCCGAACTGATAATCCTCTACGGGCGGAGAAGGATAGGAAAAACTTACCTTCTGCGAAAGTTCCTTGAGGATGTGGACGGGATTTACCTCTTGGCTGAAGAGAACGAGACGAACCTGGAGGACTTCTCCTTAAGACTGGCCGACTACTTCAACGACCCCTTCCTGAGGGAGAACCCGATACGGAGCTGGGGGGCATTCTTCACTTACCTCGCCGGAAATAGCGAGAAAAGGCTCGTGGTTGTGATTGACGAGGTTCAATACCTAGCTAAGGCCGACAAGGGTTTTCTGAGTACGCTCCAGAAGTACTGGGACCTGTACCTGTCCAACACGAGGGTAATGCTGATCCTCTGTGGTTCGCTCGTTTCTTTCATGGAGGGAATTCTCTCCGCGAAGTCGCCAATCTATGGCAGAAGAACGGGAGCGTGGAGGGTAAATGAAATAGGCTTCTTCGACCTGCTCGAATTCCACCCAATTGACCTAGAGACTGCTGTTAATGTCTATGCGGTCTTCGGCGGAGTTCCCCAGTACTGGGCAGACTATAACCCGGAGAAAGACTTCTGGGACAACGTTAGAGCACTAGTCCTCTCGAAGGGGGCGAAGTACTACGACGAGCCCAAATACCTCCTCAAGGAAGAACTTAGGGACGTCTCTAGGTACTTCTCGATTCTTCGTGCCATAGCTCTCGGCTACACGCGCTTCGGCCAGATAGCGGATAAGGCCAGGATAGAGACCAAGAGCCTCGGCAAGTACCTCAACGTTCTGGAGGAGATGGGCTACATCAGGGGGGAGAGGCCAATCGTGGGGAAGGGGCGAACGGTTTACAGGATAAACGACAACCTCTTCAACTTCTGGTTCCGCTTCGTCTTTCCAAGGAGGGACGGGATAGAGATGGGCTTCGACGTGGTGAAGGAGATAAAGGGCGAGTTCAAAGACTACCTGGGCTTTGTGTTTGAGGACATAGCCAGACAGTTTCTAGTGAGTCTCAACAAAGCTGGAAAATTGCCCTTCCGCTTCACCAGGATCGGCCGCTGGTGGCACAAGAACGAGGAGATTGACCTCGTTGCTCTGAACGAGAGGGAGAAGGAGGCCTTGTTCGTCGAGGTGAAGTGGAAAGACCTGAGCGAGAGGGAGGCGAGGGGAATTTTGAAGGACTTGGAGAGGAAGGGTGAGCTTGTTGGTTTGGATGGATGGGAGAAGAGATACGGACTGGTGGCGAAGAAGGTTATGGGGAAGGTAGAGCTTGGGGAGGATGGCTGGCTGGTGTGGGGTTTGGGGGACTTCAAGAGGATCAAAGGATTTAGTTAGCGACCCCTCTCGGGTAGAAAAGCATTTTAGGGAGTTGCACCTATTGAGTTGAGGGGCGTGAGGGATGATAGTACTCGCCACAAAGCATAAGGGTAACGACATGATGGAAAGAGGGTACCTGAAGGGTTTCTTTAACAATAATGACAAAACTGCTAAAATGTGGCGGCAGCTCATAGAATACGTTCATCCTGAAGGTGAAAAGGCACTGGAAAAGTACAGAAAATCCGAGAGAGAGCTTTTGGTGTTTCTGAAGGTGCTGTGGAACCAATAGTCAAACATGATCTTGCGTCAGCCACAAAACTCTCTCTTTGGATAAAAGTATTCAGTGAAGCAGCAGCGAGTATTCTTGGCACAACGCCACGCGATCTTCTTATCATATTACAGCTAGAAGATACTGTTAGTCACCTTCAACCATGGAACCACAACAGCGATGACCCACTTGGAATAAACTGGTACTTGATAAAAGAAACGCTAAAAAAGAGCAAATATACTGAGAAAAAACTTGGTAGAAAAATAACTGACGAAGATTTGGCAAAGCTACGGGAAGTTGCACAAGTTGTGGCGAAGCTCGTAGATGCGTGGGGACCAGACAACGCAGACTATGCAACAATCTGGCTGGCACATGGAAAAAAAGTGGACGATCTGAAAG
>JALTCK010000088.1:3750-6714 GCA_027074805.1 Thermococcus sp.
TGCGAAGGATCCCGAAAAAACGCTACAATATTTGGAAGAACTTCGACAGGTTCTACACAAGTACATAAAACCAAAGGGGATCAAACCACCAGCCCAGAGGACTCTTCTCTCGGACTTAACCGTCGAAAAGGTTGAAGTCCTCTCCATCCTCCAGGCATTGGAGTTCGCCGACTACTCTGAAAAAGCCAAGGAAAAAGCCCTCCAAAAGCTGGCCTTGATGCTTGAAGAGCTCTCAAAGGAAGAGCTCACCCCCGAGAACCTCCAGAAAATCGGCCTCGTAGCTTTCGCGGTCGAAATAATAAAGCGGGGCGAGTTCGAGCGGGTGGAGGAGATAAAGAGGCTTTGAGGGGATTTAGAGCTCCCTGAAGGCCTCTCAAATTTTTGTCTGGAATTCCGAACTGTTTCTGGGGGAAGCCCCATCAACTTGCACCCCCACAAGTTGGGCATCTTTCCGGTTGGGCACAAGCATCTCTGAGCCAGTAAAGGTCTGATTGGGGGCGTGGAGGCGTCAGCCCCCCAGCAACTTTTGCGCAAGCAAAGGTTGACCAAATAGTTCTGGCTTTATTTAATCTCCTCTGAGTAGTTCGTACGTGCTTTGAAATAGGGAGAGTTTTAGTGGGCTTTCTTGGATGGAGTATCCAATGTCTACTGGGTTTATCTCCTTCGCGCCCGTCGGGCGCTATTCAAGTTAAACCCGCTTTGAATGGGGGTTTGTGAAAGAAAGTCTCCTAAAATCAGATAAGTAAAAAAACACGTACAAATCTTGACATAGACTCAAGACAGTCAATAATTTTCCGCCAGCGCTTTGCGGAGCAAGCAAACTTTGCAGGGCAAAGTTTGATCAAAGAGTAAACTTCCCCCCAAAACCGTCAGGATAAGCTTGCATGTCTTCCTAAAACTGCAATTCTCAAAGAGGGTTTGCACTTGAAAAATCAAGCCAAAACAGGTTTCAACTTCTTTTCAATGCCCAAAGGGCGTTATTTTCACAGTGAAACACTGCAGAACAGGCAGATGAAAGAGCAAACCCCTCTAAAATTGAGAATCTCCAAAAAAGACATGAGAATTTTGATGAAACTTTGCGCTAGCAAAGTTTCTTTGCAAAAAAATTGTATACTTCTCAAACCAAAAAAGGGTTGCAGCCTTCGAAAGCCTTTTAAATAGTCTCCATAGACCCCAGTTCAGCGTTGAAGTGACCATAGCGAAGGATGACGGAAAAATGGCCTGGCACGTCTTCATTCCGGATTCGCTCCTCGAAGAGACTGACGACCCAAAGATCAGGACGTACAAGGTCGGACAGATAGCTAGAGCCTGTGCAATATTCGGCGTCGAGCACATTTGGATCTACAAAGCCGGTGGCAGGGACGGCAGGTTCATCAAGACCATCCTCGAATACGCGGAAACGCCACAGTATCTCAGGAAGAGGCTGTTCCCGCTAATGCCCGAACTTAAGTATGTCGGCGTTATCCCACCGCTCAGGACGCCGCACCACAAGCTCAAGGGAAAGCCAAAGGTCGGCGAAATCCGCGAAGGTTTCGCCTTCAGGAGGGGGCGCAGGGTCTATGCGGACATTGGCCTCGACGACCTCGCGATGGTCGAAGGGGACGTCGAAGGGCGCGCAACGTTCAGGATTGTCTCGGTAAGGCCGCTCAGAGTGATACCAGCGAAACCCACTGAATACTGGGGATACAGGGTCCACCTGACGAGGAAGTCACTGGCGAAAACACTTAAAAAGGCCAGGCTGGATTTGGTCATCGCGACCTCAAGGAAGGGTCGCGACATCCGAGAGGTGAAGCTTCCCCCGCTGGAGGGGGAGGTCGGATTCGTCTTCGGCTCACCGAGGAAGGGCGTGATCGAGCTCCTCGGCGAGGAGGATTATAACTTTGATTTAATCCTCAACACGGTTCCAAATCAGCGGACAGCCACCGTCCGCACCGAGGAGGCTTTACTGGCCACACTCGCGGTGTTTAATCTCATAAGGAGGGATTGAGATGGGAAAAATACACAGGCCAAGGAGAGGTTCACTGGCTTACTCCCCAAGAAAGAGGGCCAAGAGCATAGTCCCAAGAATCAGGAAGTGGCCGCAGGACACTGACGTCAGGATGCTTGGTTTTGCCGGTTACAAGGCCGGTATGACCCACATCCTCATGATAGACGACAGTCCGGGGCTCACAAAGGGCAAGGAGATCTTTATGCCGGTCACTATCGTGGAAGTCCCGCCGCTCTTCGTCTACGGCATTAGGGCCTACAGGCAGGGCTACCTCGGACTTGAGACCGCTACCGAGGTCTGGTTCCACGAGCTGAACGACCACGTCAAGAGGCGCATAAAGACCCTCCCGAAGGACTACAACGAGGAGGCCTTCAAGGCCAAGCTCAGCCAGCTCGAGGAGCTTGTGGAGGGCGGCGAGATAGTTGACCTCAGGCTTCTCGTCCACACCCAGCCGTGGCTCATCAAGCTCAAGAAGAAGCCGGAAGTTATGGAGTACGCCATCGGTGGCGAGGACATCAAGGCAAAGTTTGAGTACGCCAAGGAGAAGATCGGTAGGGAGATAAGGGCGAGTGAGGTTCTCCACGAGGGCGAACTCCTCGACGTCATAGCCGTCACCAAGGGCAAGGGAACCCAGGGCCCGGTAAAGCGCTGGGGAGTCAAGGTTCAGTTTCACAAGGCCCAGAGAGCTGGAAAGGGCAGGCACATTGGTAACCTCGGTCCGTGGCACCCAACGAGGGTCATGTGGACCGTTCCGCAGGCCGGTCAGATGGGCTTCCACCACAGGACCGAGTTCAACAAGAGGCTCATAGCCATAGGTGAGAACGGCAAGCTCAAGCTCGATGAGAAGCACGAGATCGAGATAACCCCGAAGGGTGGCTTCCCGCACTACGGAATCATAAGGAGCGACTTCCTCATGATACAGGGAACCGTTCCGGGTTCCTTCAAGAGGATCGTCAGGGTCAGGCCGGCCATAAGGG
>JALTCK010000089.1 GCA_027074805.1 Thermococcus sp.
GTTCAAGGTTCCGTTCGTCTGCGGCAACAGAAACCTCGGCGAGGCCGTCAGGAGGATATGGGAAGGCGCGGCCATGATGAGGACGAAGGGCGAGGCCGGAACCGGGAACATAGTTGAAGCAGTGAGGCATGTCCGCCTCCTCAAGGACAACATAGCCCTCCTCCAGCGCATGACGGACGAGCAGGTCTACGGAGTTGCCGAGAAGTTCGCCGAGCCTTACCTCAAGCTCGCCCTCGAAGTCAAGGAAATAAGCGGCCTGCCAAGGCAAGTTCTCGAAAACGAGCCGGTCTACGGCCACTACACCTACCGCGAGATAGTTGAGGGCCTCTACAAGATCCTCCTTGAGATAAAGAAGCTCGGAAGGCTTCCCGTTGTCAACTTCGCAGCTGGAGGAGTTGCAACGCCGGCAGACGCTGCCCTGATGATGCAGATGGGCATGGATGGCGTCTTCGTCGGCTCGGGAATCTTCAAGAGCTCCAATCCCGAGAAAATGGCTAGGGCCATAGTTGAAGCGGTGAACCACTGGGACGAGCCTGACGTTCTAGCAGAGATAAGCAGGGAAATAGGGGAGCCCATGCGCGGGCAGGACATTGAGGAACTCGAAGTCCGCCTCGAGGAGAGGGGCGTTTAAGCCCCCTTCTTTTTAACTTCTGGAGGTGCTGGCATGGTGAAGGTGGGCGTCATAGGCCTCCAAGGGGACGTTAGCGAGCACATGGATGCAGCTAAGAAAGCCCTCGAGAACCTCGGTGTTTCCGGTGAGGTTGCCTGGCTCAGGAAGCCGGAGCAACTTGAGGGTATCTCCGCGATAATAATCCCCGGCGGCGAGAGCACTACAATATCGAGGCTCATGGTGAAGAGCAGCCTCCTTGAGTCTGCCAAAAGACTCGGCGAGGAAGGGCTCCCGATAATGGGGACCTGCGCCGGTTTGATAATGCTCTCGAAGGAGGTTATAGGCGCGACTCCTGAACAGCGATTCCTTGAGCTTCTTGACGTCAGGGTCAACAGAAACGCCTACGGCAGGCAGGTTGACAGCTTTGAAGCGCCGATAAAGCTAGCCTTCAGCGACGAGCCATTCACGGGCGTCTTCATCCGCGCCCCGAGGATAGTAGAGCTTTTGAGCGAGAGGGTGAGGCCGATAGCCTGGCTCGGGGACAGGGTTGTGGGCGTCGAGCAGGACAATGTCATAGGCCTCGAGTTTCACCCGGAGCTCACCGACGACACTAGGGTTCACGAGTACTTCCTCGGTAAGGCGCTTTAGGTTGAACATGTTTTCATCAATTTTTTCAGCAAACATTTTTATTTTGCCGCTTACATGTTATAAGGTGGTAGCGTGAGCGAGCTCAAAACCGTTGTCTGCCCCTACTGCGGCTTCGGCTGCAAACTGCTCGTTGATCCGAGGAGCATGAAGGTCAGGCCGTATTCGGGTGAACCGAACAGGGGGAAGCTCTGTCCCAAGGGACTTCATGCTACGGAGTTCGTTCTATCTGGGGACAGGCTCAAAAGGCCCCTTAAGATGGAAGGCAGCAGAATGAGGCCCCTAAGCTGGGGCAGGGCAATTGAGGAGATAGCTTCAAAGCTCCTTGAAATCCGCGAGCTCTACGGGGCAGATGCGGTCGCTTTTCTCGCCTCTTCAAAGGTAAGCAACGAAGAGAACTACCTCCTCCAGAAGATAGCGCGCCTCTTCGGTACGAACAACATCGACAACTGCGCGAGGCTCTGCCATGAGGCGAGCGTTCACGCGCTGAAGATGACCGTTGGAGCCGGGGCACAGACGAACCCCTACGGGGACCTTGAGAACTTCGGGGCAATCCTCATATGGGGCTACAACCCGGCCGAGACCCACCCCGTCGTCATGGACTACATCCTGAGGGCGAAGAGGAAGGGGGCTAAGATAATCGTCGTTGACGTCAGAAAGACGAGGACAATGGCCTTCGCCGACTACAAGCTCGTGATAAGGCCCGGGACGGACATAGCGCTTGCCAACTCCATGATG
>JALTCK010000090.1 GCA_027074805.1 Thermococcus sp.
CTCCCGTCCCCAGCCACTGTGATACGCCCTTGAGAAAATGACGGTCGTTGAGGAGTGGAAGAGAAGCGCCAGGAACCTTTCGAGTGCACTTAGAACCACCACTGAGCCACCACCTATCATGCTCATGAGTGAGACGTAGATGGCCTCCCCCACACCGAAGCCTGCCCCGATGTAAAGAGCCTTCCTCTGGCTTTTCTCGCGTGAAGCGTAGTACTTCAAGGTCTCCTGAATGACGCCAGCCACAAGACCAGTCCACAGGATAAGAACGGTCACGTTTGATATTCCCGCGAACCTCGGTAGCGTCTGAATCGGGGGCTGAACGATAAGAGTTATAGCGAGCAGGGCCATTCCAAATATAAGCTCGGCCCAACCCATCCTCCTCACGTAGATCCACAGGAGGAACAGGCCAATGAGCGCTCCAACTATGGGGTAGATGCTACCCGGTGTGAATGCAAGGGGAATGGAGGTCATGTGGAATCCGTCGACCTTTCCCTCCTTTATCGTGATGGTCACGGTGTAGTTCTTTTTTCCTCCGATAACTTGGTAGTAATAAACCGTATAGCTGCCCTTCTCTTCCGTTCTGAGGAATTTGTACCCCTTTATATCCCCGTATGAGGTTATGAGCCACTTCCGCAGACTCTTGAAACTCTCCTCCGAAAAAACCTTCTTCATGGTGGGGCTGAGGTACGGTTCGACTATCGAGTAGTTCCCCGTCTTTAGGGCCTCCATCATAGCGTCAGGGGGTGTAAGAACCTTCTCCTGCCTCTTAGAAACTCCCACGATCCAGAGTCCCGCTATCTTTTTATCCTGAATCACGAGCTTGAAGGTCACGGAAGCCCTTTCGAAATTGAGCTTAACGTATTCGTATTCCCCTTCCGTGCCGGCATAAGTCGCATTGAGAACTCTCCCATACTTCTCAATAAGCGAAGTCCTAAGCTCAGCGAACTTGGATTCTGGGAAGGCTGAGAGCATCTGAGGGCTTAGATACGCCTCGAGATACGAGTACTCCCCTGACTCCATGGATTTTACGAAGGCCCCAACGACTTCATCCTGAGCGGTGGTCAGGGGCAGGAACAGGAAAAGAAAAATCATGAGGAGAACCCAGAATCTCATCGAACTGCCCCCTACTCGGGCTCTATCACAACGGCCGTTCCAAAGGCGTAAACCTCCGCCATCCTCTGACCAACGTTCGACGTCATGAAGCGCATCCCTATCACAGCATTGGCACCCATCTCCTCCGCGTTCTTTATCATTCTCTGTAGGGCTATCTCCCTCGCCTCCGCCATCATCTCTGTGTACTCCTTCACCTCTCCACCCACAAGATTCCGGAAACCGGCTATTATGTCCCTGCCAAGGTGTGTTGCCCTTACAACTCCCCCCCTGGCAATCCCCTTGACCTCAACCACCCGGTAACCCGGTATTTTTTCGGTCGTTACGACGATCATATTACTCACCCCGATACATCGAACCTCGAGGTATTGTAGGGTGAAGGATATTTAAGTCTTCCGCCTGGACACCTTGAGGTGATGCCATGCCCAGAAGGGTCAGGAGCAATGTGAAGGTGTACACCACCAGGGTGAATAGGAGAAAACCTGGAAAGTCTTTCTCGGCGCTCTCAAAGAATCGCACTTCCCTTCCCGAGATGGAATCCCTCAGGTTCCAGACTAATATGAAAACCGCTAGAACGGTAATCTTTCTGGCTGAGAACAGTGTGATATCGGGAGTTCTTGGAAGCGAGACAAAGCTCCACAACGGTGATACAGGCTTCGGAAGGGGAATCTAACACCTGCGTGGAATTTCTTGGGCTTCATTATCTGGGTGCCATTGGCGTAGTCAATGAGACTCAGGAAGAGTGTATCAGACCCAGCTGGATGTTATCTCCGGCCCTTTCCCAGGATTCCATCAGAGCCTTGAGAACTCTATCCCTTTCCCCACCATTTTATTCCTTAGCCTTCTATTTTGACTCTTTTCAATGGTATAAATGGCGGTGGGTATTTAAGCGCTTCCTCCGTAAACCCCCCGGTGATAACATGCACGATGTTGCGAGCGTCGAGGTGTTGAAGCTTTTGAGAGACCTTCACGCTCAATGTGTTCTCATCCAGTCACCGGAAGGTCTCAGGCGAGAAGCCGAAGACCTCGCGTTTTTCTTGGAGACAAACGGAATTGAAGCTATCCTCCATGGAGGAATAAACTACGGCGCCTGCGATCCGGCCGATACAGAAGCAAAGAGACTCGGCTGCGATGCGCTGATACACCTCGGCCACAGCTACATGACACTCCACCTCGAGGTTCCTACAATCTTCGTGCCGGCCTTTGCCAGGGTTGACGTGGTCCCGGCACTTGAGAAAAACTTAGGTGAGATTAAAAAGCTCGGAAAGAGGATATCCCTCGTTACAACCGCCCAGCACATTCACCAGCTTGAGAGAGCAAGGGCCTTTCTCGAGGAGAAGGGCTTTGAAGTCCTAATAGGCAAAGGCGACTCCCGCGTGAGCTGGCCCGGTCAGATTCTCGGCTGTAATTTTAGCTCGGCTAAGGTAAACGCGGAGGGTGTTCTCTTCATAGGCGCCGGCTATTTCCATCCCATAGGCGTTGCAGTGGCGGTAAAGAAACCCACCCTCGCGGTGAACCCCTACTCCGGCGACGCCATCTGGATGGATAAGGAGGTCGAAAGACTGATTAGAAAGCGCTGGGCCCAGATAGCAAAGGCGATGGACTCGAGAAGATTCGGCATTGTCATCAGTACAAAGAAAGGACAACTTCGTCTAGCTGAGGCGCGGAGGATAATCACCCTTCTCCGCAAAAACGGAAGGGAGGCAGAGCTGGTACTTATGGACAACATAAACTATCCTGCCCTCGAAGGCTTCTCCTTCGATGCTTACGTCGTCGTTGCGTGTCCAAGAGTTCCGATAGATGACTATGAGAATTGGAGGAAGCCCGTGCTTACTCCCCCGGAGGTAGAGATTCTTCTGGGGCTAAGGGAGGATTACGAATTCGACGAGATACTTGGTGCAGAGAGGGAAAAAGACGAACCCTTGGGGGTGTCCCTCCATGGAATCAGAAGGCCTCTTTGAGCTCCTCGAGATTCTTTTTCTCACACTCTCCGCGTACTGGGGGATCAAAGTTTCCTCCGAGACGCTTACTTACGTCCGGGTTAGGGGTTTTCTACTCGTTCTCCCCCTCATATTCACGCTAACATTCAAATACCTCGGCTTCTTAGCCTCCTTTGCACTTTTACTGCTCTTTTTCCTGATCGAAGGAGTTGGGGTTATCCTGGCCATGATGGGTGCAATATTTGCCTTCGTTCTCTTCCTCATCGGGGCAATGGTCAGTACAATAGCTCTCGGAATCCTCGGTACTTACCTTCACGTTCCCGGATACGAGATGCATGGTACCATCGAGGAGCTCCTTCACAGGGCGGTGATGAGATGAGGCGAAAGCATCTTGCGATACTCCTCTCCCAGCTCGATGGGTTTTCCGAACCAAAACCGTGGCTGGAACAGTATAGAACCCCGGGTGACGTTGCCTCTGAACTCCTGTGGCTGGCTGCCCAATGCGGGGACATTGAGGGTAAGGTCATAGCGGACTTCGGAACCGGAACCGGTGTACTGGCCATAGGCGCGAAGCTCCTTGGGGCTGAGAGGGTCTACGCACTGGAGATTGACGAGGCGGCCCTCGAAATCGCAAGGAGGAACGCAAAAAAAGTCGGGGTTGACATCGAGTTCCTCAACATGGACGTATCGGAGTTCAATGAGAGAGTCGACACTGTCATCATGAATCCCCCCTTTGGAAGCCAGAGGAAGCACGCAGACAGGCCTTTCCTGCTCAAGGCCTTTGAGGTTTCAGAGGTTGTCTACACTATCCACCTTGCCAAACCAGAGGTTCGAAAGTTCATCGAAAGCTTTTCGAAGGACCACGGTTTTGTTCCCCGGCTACTCCGTACCATCCACTTTGAGATCCCGGCCCAGTTCTTTTTTCATGAAAAACAGTTAGAATGGATTACAACTGACTTATACAGGTTGGAAAAGTCCCCTTCGAAAGACATTTAAACTCTAAGTGGCATTGTATTCTGGGGTGGCTAAAAATCACTGAGGCCCTCTCAATGATGAGGGAGCTGGCCCTTTCGTGGAATCTAAATGAGGCCGTCGAATTTGCTAAAACAGAGGAGGGGTTGAGGGCTCTCTCGGTTCTCCTTAGGGATCAGAACCAGAGAGTTAGGCTCAGGGCCCTCTCCATCCTCAACAGTGTTATGGATGAGATAAAATCCGGAAAGACCCGACTAATGGAGTTGTTCTTTGAACCCCTAGTGTACCTCACGAATTCAGAGGATGAAAAAACACGCATTCGGACGTTACCCGTTTTGCGCCGTCTCCTTAGGGAGACTCACATTCAGGTAAGAGAGTTTGAGATGCTGATTTCTGCCCTCTTCTCCCTGGCTGAGGAATGTGACGGAATGGCATGGAATGAGGTGGTGGAGCTTCTCAACGTGACACCAGTTTCAGTCATGCCACCCAGGATTGCCTCGGTAGCTCGGGCTCGACTTCAGTCTGGAAACCTCAGAACCGCCACGCTTGGTGCATACGTCCTTGTCCAGGAGGGTGATTCTCTGGAGGGAATAAGCGAGGAGTTCTTGGATGCCATAAGGCGCGCCCTTAAGCACGGTGATTCGACAACAATGGAACTGGCGTTGATGACCGTTAAAGAACTTCTCAGGGTTCCTCCCACATATCCCGTTGACACAGTGCTCCTCGGACTCGTTCCTTATCTGAGAGGCCTCGCTGAGGAGGGTGAGAACATTAACCTTAGAAATGAAGCGAAGAACATACTGAGCACACTCCTAGACACCCTCAGAAACTACTACCGGACTAATCCCTGGGAACTCGAGAGAAGTGTTAAGCACCTGGTTAGGAAGGAGAGGAAGGAGGATGCAATTTTAATCGCCTCCCTGATGGGAGATCCCTCCATACTCCTGGCCGTGGAAGGGGATTCAAACTTCACCGCCGGGAGCAACACGGAGTTTGGCATGATGGGAGGCAGGGACCTTTAAAAGCACTCCTCCCAATGCTTTAACATGGGAAAGTTAAAGCTCAGCGACAGACAGCTCTACGCCCTCATCGAGGCGGTAAAGCTCGGAGAGGAGGTAAAGCCCAGTCAGGCGGCCAAGAGAGAGGCCTTCTCTAAATACCGGGTAAAGAACTGGGAGAACTCCAAGTTAACGGGGATCTTCTACTCCATTCAGCGCAGATTGGGTCTTATTGATGAGATAATCGAGGAGCTCGTCGGGGTTTCTCCTTTGATACTTGACCCCTGGCTTAGGGCAACACTGAGAGTTGCAGTGGAGATAGCTGTTTTCAGGGATCCGAGTGAGAAGACCAGAGGACACCTGAGGGGAGTTGCCCACTTTCTTTCGAAGAAAACACATCCCTACGTGGGCTATTACTACTACGACCTCCTTCCGAGGGTTCTCGATTACATTCCCGTAATCAACTCCAAAGAGCAGAAGCTGAAGTGGGACTACCTTTTTCCGGAGTGGTTTATAACGCGCATGCACTCTCTCATTGGGAATGAAGCAGAGGAGCTTCTTAAGGCTCTCAATGAGACCCTACCAATAAGCATACGAGTAAACAGACTGAAAACGAGCGTTGAGGCAGTTGAAAGCTACCTTCATGGAAAGGGGATTCGCTTCGAGAGAAGTGAGCGAGTTGATACACTCATTCGAATACTCGATGCCTTCAATCCCGAATGGCTCCTAAATAAAGGGTGGGCCATAACACAGGAAGAGGCTCCAGCGATTGCTTCTCTCATCCTCTCCCCGAAACCGGGTGAAACCATTGTTGACCTAGCAGCTGCTCCTGGCGGCAAAACTGCCCACATGGCAGAGCTGATGAACAACAAAGGCAAGATCTATGCCTTTGATATAGACAAAGCCAGGATAAGGAGGATGAAGGAGGTTCTCAAAAGGACGGGAGTTAAAATAGCCGAGACAATCAAATCTGATGGCAGGGCGGCTCCGGAGGTACTCGGAAAGGAAACGGCAGACAGGGTGATGCTCGATGCCCCATGCACGAGTGACGGAACCATAGCAAAGAACCCCGAACTAAGGTGGCGCTTAAGGGAGAAAAACATCCCCAAGATCGTTGCCCTCCAGAAAGAGCTCATTGAGAGTGCCTGGAAACTATTAAAACCCGGTGGGAAACTGCTCTATTCAACATGTTCGATGCTTCCAGAGGAGAACGAGGAGGTGGTGGGATGGTTTTTGAGAAAGCACAAAAACGCTAAACTGATCCCCCTTGACGATCCCTACAGCAAGGGGTTTCTGGAAGGAACCATGAGGGCGTGGCCCCACAGACACGGAACGATAGGTTTCTTCTACGCGCTGATAGAAAAGAGGTAACAGGGGATCAGGAGAACTTGATCTGACTTATGACTACCTTCTTTCCTGCCTCCTTTGAAATCTCACCTGCCTCCTTGTATATGAAGCTCTCCAGCTCCCCCCTAACGTTATGGGGAAGACCCATCGGGGAGAATTCTTATGGTTGCGTGAATAGCGTTTCCGGCTCCAAGGGCATAGCGAACCTCTCTGGCGTTCACCTCAACGGCTCTCAGATCCATACCAAATCCCTTGACAACGTTCTTCAGGTGCCTTATCATCTCACGAA
>JALTCK010000091.1:0-305 GCA_027074805.1 Thermococcus sp.
CCTCGTGCCCGTCCAGCGTTATCTCCTTTGTCTCGTTGAGCTTGGGGTAGTGGAGAACCGCCTTCGCTTTAATGCCGAGTCGCTTGAGGTAGTAGAGATAATAGAGAGCCTGCATTTCGTGGGCCTTCTCCATTGACTTTCCGAGCTTGACCTCGTGAACCTCAATGATATCCCCCTTCCGGATGAAGTCTATCTTTATGCTCCCTATCTGGACTTCCTTCTCCTCGTTGGCGTAGCGCCTCTCGTGGAGGAACTTCCCGAAGTCAACCCACTCGCTTTCCCCTTCCATCGTGATGCCGTGGGAG
>JALTCK010000091.1:315-1977 GCA_027074805.1 Thermococcus sp.
ATTCTTCGGTTAGGTTCGATTGAGAGTTACAGTTTTGGGTGTAATTCCTGCTACAGTTGGTGGTGTTACAGTTAGGAGTGTAATTCAAAGTATGTCCACCTCGTCGAGATCCTTCTTCACGACCTCGTCGACACCATAGTCCCACAGCCTCTTTGTTATTTCTTTGTCCCACGTTAGAACCACTGGATAGCCCTTGAAGGTGTTGCGTAGCGCATGCTGCAGGTTTCCATCTCTGAGGATAAACCAGATGGGGACGTTGACTGAAAACTCTTGGAGTATCTTCTTGAGCTCCCATCTGCCGATCTCGCGTCCAAGCTCTTGGGAAAGCTTTTTTGTTACGTCGCTCCAGCTGAGTCTAAAGTTATTGGAGTTCTTCAGCAACTCCCCGAACTTCTTTACTGTTTCACTGTAACCGTAATCAGTCATCAAAGATGGAACCACGAAGTACATTCCACCCATCTGGCGGAAGACTCTCTGGGCCTCGCTCTTCTTTTCTAGGGTAAAGTAATCGAGCTTTGCAAGGAGCCCTTCAATCTGCGCTTTGTAATTCTCAAGTATTCTATCGTTATAAACTTCGTTTATAGCGTTCCTTTCGTTTTCGTATCCGAGGAGTCTCCCTTCGAGTGAGCCGATCACTTCAATGGTTTTTTGGAGCACCTTTAAGCCAATATTCCCTCCATACACTGCCCTCGTCCCCCGGTCAATGCCAGAGAACACGACGATGTTGGGAGAATCCCCATTGTAATCAGTTCTTCTGTTCCTGTAGACCCTACCCCATCTCTGAACCTGGCTGTCTATCGGTGAGATTTCGGTTATCATAGCGTCGAAGTCAAGATCCACCGAGGCCTCAACTATCTGAGTCGCTATAAGAATCACCCTCTTGCCATCATCGAGCTTGGACTTAACTTCGCGGATTATCCCTTCTTTCCTTTTCTCTGGCAGGCGTGAATGAAGAAGATATACCTCCCATTCCTCAACCTGCTCCGAAAGGCTTTTGTAAGCCTCTATTGCCTTCTTTACGTTATTGAGAACCACCATGAGACTCCTAAAGTCGTGTTCTCTGAACTTATCAATTGTTGAGAGAACATCTTCAACGCCTACAAACTCCACGCCACTATCGGTGTAGCGGAAAAGATTACTTCCCACGAGCTTGATGAGGTGTCTTTTAAGATGGAGGTTCTTGACGTTGAGTCCATTCTTCTCAGCTTCTTCAAGGACATCTACGATTTCAAATCCCTCTTTTTTAAGGAAATGCTCAACGTGTGGTGGCAGAGTCGCAGTAATTACAAGCACTTTCCCACCAGCCCTTTTTATAAGCTGGAGCGTTTTCAGGAAGACCGCCGCCATCTCTGGGGTGTAAGCTTGAACCTCATCCACGACTATGCAGGATTCGGGGTAGACTGAAACGACCTTATCCGAACCATAGTAGTTCAGACCCGTTAGAAACACCTGGTCGGGTGTTGAGAGCATTACCGGCATAGCAAGAAGCCCAGCAGAGTTCACTTTCTTCTCAACCTCAATGTCACTTCCGGAGCCTTCCACGTACTCCATGAAAGCCGTTGAATGGAGCAGGCCCACCGATTCCCTGTCGAAGTATTCTTCCGAAAGTCTCCTGTAGAGATCGTTTAGCGCCACCCTCAGCGGGAGCGTGTAGATTAATTT
>JALTCK010000092.1 GCA_027074805.1 Thermococcus sp.
CTGGGCTTAAATGCCATGTAGAACCCGAAGGTCAGTATGCCCAGGAGTAGCACGAGAAGCACCGGACTGAAGAGTACGGAGCCAAAGCCTATCTTGTAGAGGTTGTGGGGAACTTCGGCGACCAGGCCATTGTTGACGGTTCCAACTGCACCGTTGAGGAAGTTCACAAAGACTCCTGGGAAGACGCCCATGAAGAGAGTTAGTCCGGCTAGTATCCACTCACCAAACTGCATGCTTCCTGGAACTTCCTTGATATCCTCATATCTCTTCGCCTCACCGCCGAACTGAGCCCCGTAGAACTTTATGAATGAGGCTAGGGTGACTGCGCTTATAACCACTGCCAGGACTGCTCCGAAGGTCAGGAGGAAGTCTTTTGACTGATAACCAGCCACGTAGATGAGCCACTTGCTTATGAATCCGTTGAAGGGGGGAACTCCAGCTATTGCTAGTGATGAGAACAGCGTCGCTAGGGCTGTAACACGCATCTTAACCCCGAGACCACCCAGCTCATTGAGATTTAGTGTACCGGTGGCGTACTCCACTGCACCTGCCTCGAGGAAGAGTGAACCCTTGAAGACGGCGTGGTTAATGGCATGGAATAGGCCGGCGAACATTCCAAGGGCACCTATCGCTCCCAGCGCCCCCCCCTTCGGTATGAGCGCCATACCTATGCCTATGCCGAGCCATATGTATCCCATCTGACCGACACTGTGGTAAGCCAAGAGCCTCTTGGAATTGATCTCTCTAAGGGCGTACAGTGTTCCTATCGTGAGCGTTGCTGCACCTAGGAGTGCCACGAGATAACCGAGGGTCGTGTTGTGTCCAACGATCTGCCAGTCGAACCGGAGGAGTCCGTAGACAGCGGTCTTTATCATTATGCCACTGAGCAAGGCCGAAGCGTTGCTCGGAGCCGCTGGATGGGCATCGGGAAGCCAGAAGTGCAACGGAACTATGCCTGACTTCGATATGAACACGCTGAGAGTCAGTGCGTAGAACAGAAGCTTGGTGGATGTAGGTGCATTCATGAGGGCATTGTGTATGGCAGAGTAGCTGAGATTGTGCACGCTTCCGGTCAGGACGGAAGCAAGACCAAGGAGCATAAATAAGGGTATGGTGTCTGCGAAGTGCATCGTCAGGTAGTACTTGAGGCTGGCGTCCAAGTCCTTCCGTTCTTCTTTCCAGAAGATTAGGATGAAGGAGCTAAGGGTCATAAGTTCCCAGCTAATTACGAAGTATTCCAAGTTACTGACAGTTACGACAAGGGCCATTGATGCTATAAACGTGTTGTAGGCTATTGCGTAGACCCATCCTTTGCCCTTCTTTTTGTGGTGATCCATGTAGGAGATTGAGAATATAGCCGAGCCGAGGCTGACTATTCCGACTATGAAGAGGAAGACTGCCGATAGACCATCTATATGAATCGGCACTCCGAAGACGTTACCCGTCACTGACCCCTTAGTATACACCTCGTAAACCTGGCCCAGCAGGATGGCAGCACCCACGGCTGCCATCAAACTCGATGCCTTTGTTGAGGCCTTATAGTCCACGAGAAATCCGAGGAGACCGCCAATGATGAAGGCCCAGAGGGCATATTCAAGGATCATCATTCTTCCTCACCCCATGAACCCCACGTTTGTTACAATGTTGAGAGTAATCCAGGGTGCAATCGTGCCTATTAATATCAGTGTCACAATGATAACCTCCGTAAGCTTCGGTGTGTGAACCTCTGTGGCTGGGTAGGGTTCTCCGAAGAAGATCTCCCTGAACCAGACTATCGTCACTATGAGGAACACTGCACCATCAATGAGTACTATAGCCGGGAAGAGCCAAGATGCTACACCGGTAGCGTGGTGCGTGACCATGATAACGAAGATTTTGCTGAAGAAGAGGCCGAGAGGCAGAACTCCTGCGAGGCCGAAGAAGCTCATAAACCAGGCTATGGCACCCCATGGAACGCTGTGTCTTATGCCTCTTATCTCGTCGAAGTTAGTCGTTCCAAGTGAGTACGCAAAGGTGCCGACGCTCATGAAGGCTAAGGTTTTGACGAAGGCGTGGTTAACAACCTGATAGAGAGCTATCTGAAGTCCTGCTTGGTGGCCAAGGAGGGCGTACGTGAGGGTAAGATATGCCGTGCCAACTTGTGCCATTGTGGAGTACGCCACAAGCTTCTTTCCGTCCCTCTGTATTGGGTAGTAGATCATCATCAGGATTATCAGTGCGACCGTCAGCAGTCCTAGGAGCCAAAATTCATTCTTTCCTGGGTTCATGTACTGGATAACCCTAAAGAGCATGTAGCTGCCGAGGGGGATTATTGAGGCAGAGTGAATGTAAGCTGAAGCAGGAACCGGGCCTGCTGTTGAATCTGGAAGCCACGAGTAGAAGAACAGCTGGGAGCTCATTGCCAGTGCTGAGAAGATGAGTAGGGTGAAGGCGGTGTCCTTGGTGGATTGGGGGAGTGAACCCATCTTTGCCAGTACCTGGCCATTTCCGAGGATTGCGGTGGCAATCACCATGAGAAAGATTGCCAAGTTGAGAACCAGAAATCCCTTAAGGGCCTTCCTTCCGGCATTCCCGTAGAAATCCACCATGTACAGTAACGCTATCGCCATCAGCTCAAGGCCCACTATGAACTGCACCAGGTTGGTCGAGTATATAAAGAGCATGGAGGACCCTGTGAGCAGGCCGAAGAGCGCGTAGAACTTACCTTTTCCGCTCTCAACCGGGTGCGCTCTGTTCTTAGGTCCTATGTAGTCCGCGGCGTAGAGGACGACAAGGAACGCTATCAGCAGGGACGTAAATCCCATGAGGACCGAGGCAACGTCAACGTTGAACCCGAAGACCTCACCTAAGTTCCCACCGCTGGTGTAGGTGTAATGGTAAACCTTTTCAGCCCCGTTACCGAGGAAGAGATACATCCCGTAGCCATTGATGAGTAGAGCTATTCCCATGATTGCCCCAGCGATTGAGTCGGCGCCCCTGCCCTCCATCTTGTAGAGCAGCAGGAGGAGGAAAGGTAGGAGAGCCGATGAAAGGAAGATTTCTCCGTTCACGCTCCATCACCCCAAGTTGTCAACCATTGGTTTTCCTCGCAAAAAAATAGGGATCAGAGGACTATGTAGGCCTTTTCGCCCTCACCTTTCTCGGCTGAACTCTTCAGGTTGGCGACTATTTTTCCTTCCCTGTTCCAGAGTACTTCATTTATGTCACCGTAGCTAAGTGCCTCAGTTGGGCAGGCTGAGACGCAGGCTGGAAGCTTTCCTTCCGCTCTCCTGTCCGCACAGAGGTCGCACTTGTCCATGATCTTGTTTTCATCGTCTAATTTTGGTATTCCGAACGGGCACGCAACGGCGCACATGAGGCAGCCGATGCATTTGAGCGGGTCGAAGGCAACAGCTCCATCCTCGTCTCTGAAGAGTGCCCCGGTCGGACAGACGTTGAGACATGGCGCCTTCTCACAGTGGCGGCAGTTGAAGGGCACTGTGAAGAGGTCTGGGAATTCAAAGACCCTTATGCGGGCTTCGCCGTGAGTCATTTCACAGGCAACCTCACAGGCCCTGCAGCCGATACAGCGCTTGTAATCGAGGAAGATCTTCTTGCTCATCTCCATCACCTCACTCCTCCACGCGGCTAATCCTGGCCGCAACAGCCTTTAGTTCGGCCATCTTGGTCTTTTCATGCGTCTCGTTGAGCGTGAGGAAGTTCATCTGCCAGTGCCATGGCATTGCTATAACACCCTCTCTGACGTGCTCCGTTACCTCTGCCTTTACTAACACGCTTCCGCGTCTTGTTTCAACCTTCACGAGATCTCCGTTTCTTATGCCATACTTCTCGGCATCTATTGGGTTGATCATGACATACTCATCGGGCCACCGCTTCTCTAGGCTGGGACTCTTTTCACTCATGGTCATGGTATGCCAGTGTCCAACTAGTCTGAAGTTGGTTAGCCAGAGCGGGTACTCTTCGTCTGGCATCTCCGGGGGTTCACGCCACTTAACTGGCTGAAGGTGGGCCTTGCCGTCACTGGTCTTGAAAGCACTCTTGAAGAGAACCTTCGTTCCCTCGCCGGGCTCGCTGCACGGGAAGAAACAGCCCTCTGGATGTTCCGCAAGATATTCAGGTGTTGCTCCTTTGAAGAGCGGGATAACACTGTTTATCTCTCTCAGAATCTCGTCCGGATGCTCGTATTTGAAGAATTCGCCGAGGCCGAGTTCTTTGGCCAACTCTACCATAATCAGCCAGTCTGGTTTAGCCTCTCCTGGGGCCTCTGCGGCCTTGTAGGTTCTCTGCACCCTTCTCTCTGCACTTATTGCCGTTCCAGTCTTCTCGAACCAGGTTGCAGCTGGAAGCACTATGTCGGCGTACTCTGCAGTCTCGGTGAGGAATATGTCTTGCACAACGAGGAACTCGAGTTTCTTGAGCTGTTCCCGGACCCATCTACTGTTCGGCGCTGACTTGGCTATGTTGCCACCAACAATGTACATCATTCTAATCTTCGCTCCCATCTCCTTGATCATGTTCGTCAAATCTAGGCCAACCCAGTCGGGTATCTCGAAGCCCCAGAGCCTCTCGACTTCAGCCCTGGCTGCATCGTCGGTAACGAGCTTTCCAGTTGGAAGTTTGTTGGGTGCGATGCCGCTCATTGCAGCACAGAAACCGCATTGGGCACCTGGAAATACACCGCTCCAGACGCCTTCCTTTCCAATGTTTCCGGTTATTGCTATTAGGTTTGCTATGGCCAGGGCAAGTTCAAAACCGTTGACATGCTGGTTCATCCCTTCGTTGACAAACAGAGCCGTCTTCTTGCCTGCTATCAGTCTGGCAACCTTTCTGATGTCTTCGGAAGGAACACCGCTTACCTTTTCCGCCCATTCTGGTGTGTAGTCCTTAACTGCTTCCTTCAGATCCTTAAAGCCGACCGTTCTCTCCTGGACGAACTCCTTGTCGTAGAGCTCTTCACTAATAACGACATTCAACATCGCAAGGGCTATTGCCAGGTCGGTTCCGGGGTAGGGCTTGATGTGGAGGGAGGCGTACTTGTGCCCTCTCGTAGAGCGTGGGTCAATTACCACCATCTCGGCGCCGTTGTCGAGAATGGCTTTCTCAATGTACTGTCCAAAAAAGACGGGAGCCGTTTCGGCTGGATTGTGTCCCCATATCACGATCAGTTCAGCCTTCTCCACGTCTTCGAATGGATTCGTGGCGGCTGAACTTCCAAAGATGGCTGTTCTGGCCGGGCTGTTGGAGTACTGACAGTATCTCCCTGGAAAGTCGAGGTTATTGGTGCCTAAAGCCTTTGAGAGCTTGTGGACGAGGTAGTTCTCTTCGAAGGTGATTTTTTCACTTGCTAGAAAGGCTATTGCTTCGGGACCGTAGGTCTCCTTTATTTCCTTAATCTTCTCGGCGATTATCCTGTAGGCTTCGTCCCAGCTTATTTCTTTGAATTTTCCCTCTCCTCTCTCCCCAACGCGCTTAAGGGGCTTTTTGAGTCTCTGGGGGCTGTTAATAAACTGGTATGAGGCAACTCCTTTTGGGCAGAGTTTTCCGCGGTTGACGGTTGGATGGTCGTAGTCAAACTCTATCTTTCTGATGTAGCCGTTAACACTGACCGCATAGAAGCGACACCCGACGGAACACCACGGGCACACCACTGGTACTAACTTCTCGGCCATGGTTATCACCCTTTAATGACTGACCGGTCATTTAGTTTCCTCACTGAAACCTTAAATAGTTTTCCTCAACCCTCAAAACAAGAGAGTTTACTAATAAACGTGAAGTTAAACAGTTTTATACGCTAACAGAGAGGCGGAGGTGGTTGAGGACTGCGCCCACGACCTTCTTCAGGTAGTACTCCTGGGAAAAGCCCAGGCATTCCTTGGCGTGGAGGTAGTGCATGAGCGATGCTATGAAAATTTGAAACGCTATGAGAGCGTCTTCAAACCCCACCTTAACGTAGGCAGTAATTCTTCTTGCTCCCTCTCTCAAAAGTTCAGAACACGATTGGGAGTATATCTCATTGACACTTTTCATTCTCTCTCTGAGGGAGAGCATATGGAAGAATATCTGCGCCCTATAGTTCTCAGAGTAAAACTCTAAGAACTCCTTACCAAGCTGGAGGAGGTAGCTCTCTAAGGTTGGAAAACTGACCGTTATGTATGGGTCGTTCAAGGAAGGCATGGCCATTATTGGCATGGTCTCAAATGTGAGTTCCTTTATCAGGTCGTCTTTACTTTTGAAGTATAGGTAGAACGTCCCCTTTGCTACCCCTGCTTTTGCAACAATTTCATCTACTGTGGTCTTATCAAATCCTTTCCTTGCAAATAACTCCATTGCAGATGAAACTATCTTTTCTCTTGTTTTTCCGGGAGACTTTGTGGCCATAATCCTCACTTGACTGGGTAGTCATCTACTCAACAGTTATGTTCACACAAGATTTTAAGCTTTTCTCAGACGAAGTTCAGAAAAGGGGAGGATAAAGTCTCATACCACCGAACCGACGATCTCCTCGTCCACCCTCGCGACCTCTGAGAGCAGCTCACCAAGCTCCCCTGGAACCATCTCAGCGAAAAGACCCATGTTCATGCCGAAGACGTAAATCCCGTCGGGCATCTCTATGATAGAGAACTTGCAGGGCATCATAGCGGAAATCCAGCGGTTCTCAGGTTTGTTGATGGCCTTCGTTGCGAAGTCTCTGTTGCAGACCTCGATGATGGCGAACTGAATCCCAACCTTTTCCCGGAAGTTGTACTCCCCGATAACCGTCCAGCCGACTTCCTCAGTTTTCTTCTTCAGCCTCTCAAGGGTCTCCTCAAAGTCGTATTTGCTCTTGACCCCCTTCACCATCTGCCTCATAATTTCCTCCATGGCAGTCACCTGACTGACTGGTCAGGAAAAGACCTATAAATCTTTTTCTGTTACCTTCGGTTGATAACCATGGCCCTGATGCTCGCTGGAAGGGTCGTCGAAGTCAAGGGAAACACCGCAGTCGTTGAAGTGGAAGGCCAGCTGAAGGAAGCAAGGCTCGACTTCATCAAAGACGTCAATCCTGGTGATTACGTGACGGTCTACTACGGCATAGTCCTTGAGAAGGTAAGCGAGGAAGAGGCGAAAGAAACGCTTGAGCACTGCTCTTACCACAGGGGAGCAAAGGTCGAGATGACCTTCTCCCTGGTTGAAAACCTGAGGTTTTAGAAAGGCTAAATAACGGTGTCGGATACTTCTGGACGGTGGGAAAGATGTGTCTCGCGACGGTTGCGAAGGTGCTTGAGGTGAACCCTGAGAAGGGAACCGCTTGGGTTGACTTCGGGGGAGTTAAGAGGGAGGCGAGGATAGAGCTCATGCCCGACGTTAAAGTTGGAGAATACGTTCTCATCCACACGGGTTTCATAATAGAACGCGTTGATGAGAAAACCGCAAAGGAGATCTTGGATGCCTGGGACGAGGTCTTCAGGCTGGAAAAAGAAGCTAGGGCTGGCTACTACTATCCAGGTGATTGAGATGGGGGCATTGGACGGGTTCAGGGACAGGGAGCTTGCTCAAAAAATTGTGAAGAAAATTCATGAAGAGGCGAGGGGACTTGATGAGGTTCGCTTCATGCACGTCTGTGGGACTCACGAGGACACCGTTACGAGAACGGGAATTCGCTCGCTCCTTCCGGGGAACGTCAAGATACTCAGCGGGCCCGGCTGTCCGGTGTGTATTACACCGGTCGAGGACATAGTGAAGATGATGGAGATAATAAGGCAAGCCTATGAGGAAGGCGATAAGATCATCATGACGACCTTTGGTGACATGTACAAGATTCCAACGCCCCGGGGAAGTTTCGCTGATTTAAAGAGTGAGGGCTACGATATCAGGGTTGTTTACTCAATCTACGATACCTACAGGATAGCTAAAGAGAACCCTGAGAGGACAGTGGTTCATTTTAGTCCCGGCTTTGAGACAACAACCGCCCCGGCCGCAGGAATGCTCAATGTCGTCGCCCAGGAAGAACTCGAGAACTTCAAGATTTACTCGGTCCACAGGCTCACGCCTCCAGCCGTTGAAGTTCTCATAAAGCAGGGGACACGTTTCCACGGGCTGATAGACCCGGGCCACGTTTCCACGATAATAGGCGTTAAAGGATGGAAGCCGATAACCGAGAAATACAGCGTTCCCCAGGTCGTTGCGGGGTTTGAGCCGGTCGACATGCTCCTCGCAATACTCTACCTGGTCAGGATGGTCAAGACTGGAGAGGCTGAGATAATCAACGAGTACACACGCTCCGTCAAGTACGAGGGCAATGTGGTTGCACAGAAACTTATAGACAAATTCTTTGAGGTTGTGGATGCCAAGTGGCGTGCCCTTGGCGTCATGCCTAAGAGCGGTCTCGAGCTTAAGAATGAGTGGAAGGAATTCGAGATAAGAACCTACTACAACCCTGAGGTTCCAAAGCTTCCAGACCTCGAGAAGGGTTGCCTCTGCGGTGCGATACTTCGCGGACTGGCTCTGCCCCCTCAGTGCCCGCACTTCGGAAAGACCTGCACTCCAAGGCACCCGGTAGGCCCGTGTATGGTGTCCTACGAGGGGACATGCTCGATATTCTATAAGTACGGGGCATTGTTCTGACACCAAAGGTTCAAAACTCCCCGTTCGTTTTCAACTTTTGGTTTTAAAAAGCTATAAAGGTCCTAACAACCGAAAGAAAAGCGGTGGGTGTCATGAAAGCGTATCAGCTTCATGTACAGGGGATCGTTCAGGCGGTTGGATTCCGGCCATTCGTTTACAGGATCGCTCACGAGCACAATTTGAGGGGGTACGTCAAAAACCTGGGGGATGCTGGGGTTGAGATAGTCGTCGAGGGGCTGGAAAGAGACATAGATGCTTTTCTGAGGGATCTTAGGTCTAGACACCCCCCTCTTGCGAGGATAGAGAAGATAGAGAAGAAAGAGATACCCCCTCAGGGATTTGACCGCTTCTATATCGAGAAGAGCTCGAAGGGGGGAAGCGGCGGCGACTCGATAATACCTCCGGACATTGCAATATGCGAGGACTGTCTAAGGGAGCTCTTTGACCCTACCAACAAGCGCTATATGTATCCATTCATCGTTTGCACCAACTGTGGACCGAGGTTCACAATCATCGAGGACTTGCCATACGACAGGACCAACACAACTATGCGCGACTTTCCGATGTGTGACTTCTGTGAGAGTGAGTACAAGGATCCTCTGAACAGACGCTACCACGCTGAACCCGTCTGCTGTCCCGTCTGCGGGCCGAGCTACCGGCTTTACACTAGTGAGGGTGATGAGATAACTGGCGACCCGCTGAGGAAGGCTGCTGAGCTTATAGACAAGGGCTACATCGTGGCCATTAAGGGTATTGGCGGAATTCATTTGGCCTGCGACGCCACGAGGGAAGATGTTGTTGCCGAGCTGAGAAGGAGAACCTTCAGGCCCCAAAAACCATTCGCGATAATGGCGGATTCTATTGAGACGGTCAGGAGCTTCGCCCACATGAGCAGGGAAGAGGAGGAAGAGCTAACAAGTTACCGCAGGCCAATAATAACGCTCCGCAAGAAGGAGCCATCCCCCTTGCCCGAAAACCTTGCACCCGGACTTCACACAGTAGGTGTGATGCTCCCCTATGCGGGAACGCATTACATACTCTTTCACTGGAGCAAGACGAAGGTTTATGTGATGACCTCTGCGAACTATCCCGGAATGCCAATGGTGAAGGATAACGATAAGGCCTTCGCGGAGCTGAAGGAAGTAGCTGACTATTTCCTCCTCCACAACAGGAAGATACTCAACCGCGCGGACGACAGCGTGATTCGCTTCGTTGACGGGAAGAGGGCGGTGATAAGGAGGAGCAGGGGTTTTGTGCCGTTGCCGATAGAGATTCCCTTTGACTACCGCGGTTTGGCGGTTGGGGCCGAGCTGATGAACGCCTTTGGCGTTGCCAAGAACGGGAAAGTTTATCCAAGTCAGTACATAGGCAACACGGGAAGGGTGGAGGTTCTCGAGTTCATGCGCGAGGCGATAGGGCACTTCGAGAGGATTCTTCGTGTTAAGAATTTCGACTTAATCATAGCCGATCTGCACCCAAGCTACAACACCACAAAGCTCGCCATGGAACTGGCAAACGAGCTGGAGGCTGAGCTTCTCCAGGTTCAGCACCACTATGCCCACATAGCGAGCGTTCTGGCCGAGAAGAACCTTGAATCAGCCGTTGGAATAGCGGTCGATGGAGTTGGTTACGGAACCGACGGCCACACGTGGGGTGGTGAGGTGCTCTACCTGAGCTACGAAGATGTTGAAAGGCTTGCTCACATAGACTACTATCCGCTCCCGGGCGGTGATCTGGCGAGTTACTACCCGCTAAGGGCTCTGATGGGAATCCTGAACAAGGTTTACAGTGTTGAGGAACTTGAGGATGTGATAAGGAAGTGTTGTCCAAAAGCGATTGAAAGCCTCAAGTACGGAAAAGTAGAATTCAACGTTGTTCTTAATCAGCTCGCCAAGAGTATAAATCTCGCCTACGCCTCCTCCACCGGAAGGGTTCTCGATTCACTTGCCGTTCTGCTCAACGTTGCCTACAGAAGATACTACGAGGGTGAACCTGCCATGAAGCTGGAGAGTTTTGCGATGAAGGGCAAGAATGATCTCAAGTTTGAGGTGCCGGTTGAAGGAGAAGTGATAAAGGTTGAAGAACTCTTCGTTCAAGCCTTGGATGTTCTCAACAGGGTATCTCCTGCAGACATAGCCTACTCCGTCCATCTGGCACTTGCGAGGGCCTTTTCTGAGGTTGCCATTGAAAAGGCCAGGGAGTTCGGTGTGAAGGATGTGGCCATAAGCGGCGGTGTTTCTTACAATGATCTCATTGTGAAGACCGTAAGGAAGGCCGTTGAAGCCTCTGGGTTGCGGTTCCACACGACGACGGAGGTTCCGCGTGGGGACAACGGGATAAACGTCGGCCAGGCTTTCCTTGGTGGTCTGTATATTGAGGGCTACCTCAGCAGGGAGGACTTGATGTTGTAAAGATTTAAGTTGTGAAGGGAAGAAGTTTCCATGTGGATGGGATGAGGAAGGTCATCACGAGGGGTATCAGACTGGGTGGGGGAGGACGTCGTGAAAAGAATCAAGAGACTTTTCACCTCGGAGGGAGTTGATAGGGAAACCTATGTCCGCTTTGTTGAGATCTACGGCACCACAGAGGGGGTATTTCTCGGTAGGGATTTCGTTGAGACAGGCGAAGTGCCCCACAATTTTTTCACTCACTTAAGAACAGCCTTTAGTCTCAGGCAGACCGTAGACTACTCATTTGTGGGGGATGTGACTGAAGAGGATGCACGTGAAAATATAGGGAGCGCAGGGGAATTCCTCAACTTCACTCTCGATTATCTTTGTGAAAAATGGCTTTTGGAGGGTTGAAGATGGGAGAAAAGATAAAGCTCGAACACGGAGCCGGTGGAGAGATAATGGAGGAGCTTTTGAGGGACGTGATACTCAAAACGCTGACCCTCAAGAGCGCCGGTGGAATAGGGCTTGACGCTTTAGACGACGGAGCAACGATACCACTAGGCGATAAGCACATCGTCTTCACCATAGACGGCCACACGGTCAAGCCCCTGTTCTTCCCTGGCGGAGACATAGGAAGGCTCGCCATAAGCGGAACGGTAAACGATTTGGCAGTTATGGGCGCAAAGCCACTCGCTTTAGCCAACTCCATGATAATCGGGGAAGGCTTGGACATGGAAATCCTTGAGAGGGTTCTTCACTCAATGGACGAAACCGCTAAAGAAGTCCCGGTTCCCATAGTTACGGGAGATACAAAGGTTGTTGAAGATTCGATAGAGATGTTCGTCATAACGGCTGGAATTGGGGTTGCTGATAGGCCGGTAAGAGACGCCGGAGCTAAGGTCGGTGATATGGTGCTTGTCAGTGGAAGCATCGGCGATCACGGTATAGCGCTGATGAGCCACAGGGAGGGCATAGCCTTTGAGACCGAGCTGAAGAGCGATGTTACTCCAATTTGGGAAGTAGTTGAGGCCGTAGCTAAGACAATAGGATGGGAGAAGATACATGCTATGAAGGATCCCACTAGGGCGGGACTGAGCAACGCGCTCAATGAGATTGCAAGGAAGAGTAACGTTGGAATCCTCGTAAGGGAGGATAGTATACCCGTGAAGCCCGAGGTCAGAGCGGCTAGCGAGATGCTTGGGATAAGCCCTTATGATGTTGCAAATGAGGGCAAGGTTGTAATGGTCGTTGCCAAAGAATACGCTGATGTGGCCCTTGAGGCGATGAGAAAAACCGAGAAAGGCCGGGACGCTTCAATAATCGGCGAGGTAATAGGCGAGTACAGAGGAAAGGTCCTCCTAGAGACGGGAATTGGTGGAAAACGCTTCATGGAACCCCCTGCCGGAGACCCGGTACCTAGGATATGCTAACGCATCTCAAAGCCTTCCAGTGCTTTTTTCACTTCTTCCACACTGGCTTCGTCTTCCAGCGTTGAAAGGTCGCCGAGACCCTTTCCGCTTGCGAGAGCCTTCAAAACACGGCGCATTATCTTTCCACTCCGAGTCTTTGGCAGTTTGTTGACGAAAAATACCTCAACAGGTGAGGCTATCGGTCCGAGGGTTTTCTTAACATAATTTCTGAGCTCCTTCTTCAGACTCTCTCTCGGGGTACAGTTCTCCTTCAGGATTACGAAGGCCACTGGAACCTCCCCTTTAATCTCGTCGGGCCTGCCCATTACAGCTGCTTCCGCCACTGCTGGATGGAGGACCAGCGCATGTTCTATCTCGGCCGTCCCAATCCTGTGGCCAGACACGTTGAGAACTTCATCCGCCCTTCCAAATATCCAGAAGTAGCCTTCGTCGTCCTTCATTGCATAGTCGGCCGGATAGTAAATCCAGATCCCCTTATCTGGCCTGCTGAAGCGCTTCCAGTATGTTCTGATGTAGCGTTCATCATCTCCCCAAATTCCAAGGGGCATACCCGGCCAGGGTCTCTTTATAACGAGATAACCCCTTTCATTGGGCTTTGCGGGTTTGCCGTAGTGGTCAAAAACGTCTGCATCAACTCCCAATCCCGGGAAGGTTGCAGAGCCGGGCTTGAGGGGCGGTAACTGCATTCCGGCCGATGGGTAAATCATGTATCCACTGGTTTCGGTCTGCCACCAGGTGTCTATTATCGGACACCTTCCGCCTCCGACAATCTCGTAATACCACTTCCAGGCCCTCGGGTTTATTGGCTCTCCCACGGAGCCGAGGAGCCTTAGGGTTGAGAGGTCGTGCTTCTTCACCCATTCATCGCCGTAGCGCATGAGCATTCGTATTGCAGTCGGGGCGGTGTAGAATATCGTTACTCCGTATTTCTCTATGAGTTCCCAGGGCCTGTCTGGCTTTGGATGGTTGAGTGCCCCTTCATACATCATAACCGTTAGGCCGAGTGTTAACGGTCCGTAGACGAGGTAGCTGTGGCCGGTAATCCAGCCAACATCTGCCGTATTCCAGAAGAGGTCGCTCTCTTCGATTCCCCACGCCCACTTCATAGTCTTTGCCACGTAAACCAGATAACCTCCCGTGGAGTGAACTATGCCCTTTGGTTTCCCGGTCGTCCCGCTCGTGTAGAGTATGAAGAGAGGGTGGTTGCTCTCCACGGAGACAGGCTCGATGTACTTCTCAGCACCCTCAAGGAGGTTGTGCCAGTCGTAGTCCCTTCCCTCAACCATGTTCACTCCGTTTTCTTCCCTCCTGAGAACGACAACGCTCCCAACGCTCGGTGTCTCTAGTAGGGCATTGTCCACTATTTTTTTGAGGTTTAGGGCCCTGCCACGTCTGTAGAGGTAGTCAGCTGTGATTACAATCTTGGCTTTGGCATCGTTTATCCTGGTAGCTAAGGCTTCAGCCGAGAAGCCTGAGAAGACGACGCTGTGAATTGCTCCAATCCTCGCGCTGGCGAGCATCGCTATTACAACCTCTGGAACGAGGGGCATGTAGATTACCACCCTGTCACCCTTCCCGACGCCCAAGGTCTTCAACGCTGAGGCAAAGCGGTTAACCTCGCGGTATAGTTCGTAATAGGTTAAAGTTCTCGTTTCACCGGACTCGTTTTCCCATATTATCGCGGCCCTGTTCCTTTTTCCTGCCTTTATGTGTCTGTCGAGAGCGTTGTAGCTTGCGTTTAGCTCTCCTCCCACAAACCAGCGAAAGAACGGTGCCTTAGAGTCGTCCAGAACCTTGTCCCAGGTTTTAAACCAATCGAGAATCTTTGCTTGTTCGGCCCAGAACTCTTCCAGATTTTCGATGGACTTTACATGCTCTTCCCGAAAGGCCTGCAGCGGGATATAGCGTTCCTTCAAAAATCCTTCTCCTACCTGCATGGTAATCACCCGATTTTTCGGAAAAGATGTTAGATTCGCTTAAAATTTTTTCGGCAAAGGTCAAAGTGACAAACGTTAAATGACGAAGGAAAAGCATGGAAACGAATCGTTCAAAAGCCGGAAGATGAATGGCGTGCTGCCCAAACAGGGGATGGAATGCGTGGAGCTTGAGATAAACAGCGCGCATTTTCGGGAAAAATCTGGAGGGTTTTGAAGAGAATTTGTTAAAAAGTTAGGAGAGGCATGTCGAAGTGTCAGTTGCTTTTTAAATGTGCTCATTTGGTGATCCTTTTCCAGAGCTCAGCGATTTGAGGTATCGGTTTGACTTCCTTTCCGTTCAGGCTGTCAAGGATAAAGGTCTGGTCGAAGGGAATTATCACGTCGGGCTTAAGGGGGAGTTTATCCTCCACTCCTGGCAGGGCCTTGTTGAGAACCAGAACGTGCTTCAATCCAAGGCTTTCACTCAGAGATGCTATCTTCCTGGAGAGTTCTATTGACTCAACGGAGGGCTCTGCCACATTAATTAAAACATCCACATACTTGTCAACTCCCCTGCCGAAGTGTTCTATTCCCGCCTCGGTGTCGACGATGATGACTTCACTCTCCCCCAGCTTTATCCCTTCAAGGAGCTTTCTAGCGAGAAATCCGTAGGGGCAGGCACAACCTTCTTCGGCCTCTTCTATCTTTCCTATCGTGAGAACGGCGAGGTTGTTCTTTTCGGCGAGTATATCCTTTGGAATATCATCGAGCGTCCAGTTGAAGAGTTCATCGTCGAATTCTCCTTCTCCTTCTGCAGCCATTAATATTTTTGCCCTCTTCTTACCTCCGAGGTGCTCGGCGAGTGTTTTGACCTTGGGAAGGTCGAGCATCCTGTAGAGGCCTGGGTTGGACTCGTCGGCATCTATGATCAAAACGCGGTATCCATTCCCGGCCAAATGCCTGCCCAGCATTGCACTTATCGTGCTCTTTCCACAGCCACCTTTACCGCTCACGAGGACCTTCATCCGTATCACCTATCGAGAAAGAAGTAGCACACTTTATAAGGGCTTTCCTTTATTCCTGTTTTCAACCTCAGGTTCAGGAAAGCCGTATAAATGCTCCTGAGAAGATAAAAACGGTGGTAAGAGGTGATTATTTCGAAACCCTGCGTTACGATGAAGGGCGTCGTAATAGGGGCATATTCATGGGAGAGGGGTATTAAACTTGACCTAACAAAAACAGCCCAGTGTTTGAAGGAGAGTGGTTACACGGTCAAAAAGCTCCTTCCCGGGATGATGTTGCTCCTTGAAATGGAGGGGCATGAGGTTAGCGTCTACCCGAGCGGGAAGATAATAATCAAGCTCCTCGAAGATGCAAAAGAAGGTGAAAGGATGGCGCGGATCATATACGACTGCGCCGGGGTTCTGGAGGTGGTTGCATGAGGATTCCGGAAGATGTAAGAAAGGACATCCCTCTAACGAGTGAGGTCATATACTTCGACAATACCGCCACTTCGCTCACGCCAAGGCCGGTAATCAGGGCTATGGATGAGTACTACTTGAAATATCGGGCCAATGTTCATAGGGGTGTCCACAGGCTGTCCCAGATGGCAACGCACAAGTACGAGGAGAGCAGGAAGGTTGTCGCAGATTTCCTCAACGCAGAGTTCGAGGAGATAGTTTTCACAAAAAACACAAGCGAAAGCCTCAACTTGGTTGCACTCGGGCTTGAACATATATTCAAGCCCGGCGACAGGATAGTGACAACCCCCTACGAGCATCATTCCGACTTGCTTCCATGGCAGAGACTGGCGAAAAAGAAGGGCCTCAGGCTGGAGTTTATAGGGGGGGACGATGAGGGCAACTTGGATTTGAGTGATGCCGAGCGGAAGGTTAAGGAAGCAACGCTTGTGGCCGTCCAGCACGTCTCAAATGCCTTGGGGGTGATTCACGAGGTTGAAGAGCTTGGCAAAATGGCCAAAGATGAAGGAGCTATCTTCGTGGTTGACGCCGCTCAGAGCGCCGGGCACATGGAGGTTGACGTGAAGAAGCTTCACGCCGATTTTTTGGCATTTTCTGGTCACAAGGGGCCGATGGGCCCAACGGGGATAGGGGTGCTCTACGTCAACAAGGAGTTCTTTGAGGCCTTCGAGCCGCCGCTCATCGGTGGGGGAACTATTGAAGATGTCGATTTGTATGGTTACACGCTGACGGAGCCACCGGAACGCTTCGAGGCTGGAACGCCAAACATAGGAGGGGCTATAGGCCTCGCCGCGGGGATACAATACATCCAGAGGATAGGCCTCGAGGAAATTGAGAGACAGGAAAAGAAACTCGTAAAACGCATCACTGAGGGATTAGATGAGCTTGAAGTCCCTTGGTACGGTCCGAGGGACATCAAGAAGCACGCCGGTGTGGTCAGCTTCAACGTTCCGCCGCTCCACCCACACGATGTAGCAGCGATACTCGATGAACACAACATCATGGTGAGGAGCGGTCACCACTGTGCGTTGCCAGTAATGAAAAAACTCGGGATAAATGGGACCGTTAGAGCCTCCTTCCACGTCTACAACAGTGTTGAAGAGGTGGAGGCCTTCCTCCGTGTTCTTGAGGAGCTGGTTAGAAACCTCCGTTGAAAGTTCAGAAAAACCGGAAAAATAGAAAAATCACTCCTCCGGCTTCGGGAGGGTGACGTCCACACCGAGAACCTTCCACATGGCCTTGATCTGCTCGCGCATCTCGTCGATGGCTTCCGGCTGCTTGAAGAGGTGCTTGAACCTGCCCTGTAACTTAAGGTACTCCTCGATGGGCTTCTTGAACTCGATGGCGACGACGCGACCGCCCTCGCGCTTGACCTTGGCGCCTCCTCCCGGCGCCTGTATCTTGATGTTGAAGAAGTCGCCGTTCTCGATCTCGAAGAGCGGCCAGACACCGGTCTCTATGGCAAGCCTGGCTATCTCAACGCCCTTCTCTAGCGGGCTCTTCCAACCGGTCGGGCAGGTGCAGTGGACCTGCACGAAGGCCGGGCCGTCGACCTTGGCAGCCTTCTTCATCTTCTTGACGAAGTCGAAGGGGTTGCCTATGCTTGCCGTTGCCACGTAGGGCACCTGGTGGGCTGCCGCTATAAGCGCGACCCACTTCTTGGGCTTGTCCTCGCCGATGGAATACTTTCCAGGTGGGCTGGTGGTGGTCCAGGCACCGTAGGGGGTCGAGCTTGACCTCTGGATCCCCGTGTTCATGTAGGCCTCGTTGTCGTACATGAGGTAAACGACGTTGTGCCTCCTCTCAAGCATTCCCGAGAGGGCTTGCATACCAATGTCGGCGGTACCACCGTCACCGCCTATGGCGAGTATCTTGCCCTTCCTGCCGAGCTTCTTCCACGCTGCTTCAACACCGCTCGCGGCAGCTGCAGCGTTCTCGAAGGCGACGTGGACCCACGGGGCCTTCCAGGCGGTGTATGGGAAGACGGCGCTGACGACTTCCATACACCCGGTGGCCTGGGCTATGGCGAAGGCGTTGGGATCGCCGTACTTCTCCTCCATGGCCTCGCTGAAGGCCTTGGTGGCGAGCTTGAGAGCGGTGGCGCAGCCACAGCCGGCACAGGCGGCGTGACCCGGCGCCCAGTACTCGCGAGTCGTGATGGGGGACTTCCTAACGGCCATTTCTCTCACCTCACAGTATCTCCTTCCTCAGTCCAATCCAGTTGACTTCCTCAAACTCCTCTCCGGCGAGGGCTTTTCTGCTGATCTCAAGGGCCTCGTCGAGGTCTTTGAAGGTGACGTCCCTGCCACCGAGGCCGAGGATGAAGTCAACGAGTATCGGCTTCTCCTTCTGGTTGATCAAGGCTCTGCTGAAGTCCTGGAAGAGTGCTCCGCCGATGCTGAAGGTGATGTTCTTCTCGAGGAGTGCTATGACCTTCGCCTTCCCCGCCAGCTCCCTGACCTCCTCGGCCGGGAACGGTCTGTAAACGGTAAGCTTTGCAGCACCGGCTTTGATGCCCTTCTCGCGGAGGTAGTCGACGTATTCTTTGACGGTTCCAGCGAGGGAACCCATGGTAACGAAGACTATCTCGGCGTCGTCGGTCCTGTACTCCTCTATCTTGCTGTACTTCCTTCCGAACTTCTTCTCGAACTCGGCAAAGACCTCGTCGATGACCTTCTTGGCGTTCTCGTTGGCCTCCCAGACGGTGTAGCGGGCCTCCATGTAGTGGGCCGGGAACGCCAATGTGCCCTGGGTTATCGGCTTCTCCGGGTCGAGGTAGGCGTACTTCGGGTTGTACTCGCCGAGGAACTCGTCGACAAGCTCTTGGTCGGGTATCTCGACAGGCTCGACCGTGTGGGTGAGTATGAATGCGTCGAAGCCGACCATGGTTGGGAGGAGAACTTTCTCGTTTTCGGCGACCTTGAATGCTATCAGAATTAGGTCCAGAGCTTCCTGGTTGTTCTCGGCGTAGAACTGGAGCCATCCAGTATCGCGCTCACTTATGGTGTCCTGCCAGTCATTCCAGATGTTAATCGGGGCGCTGAGCGAGCGGTTTCCAACGGCTATGACGATCGGAAGTCTCATGCCTGCCGCAATAAAGAGAACCTCGTGCATTAATGCAAGCCCTTGGGAAGCCGTGGCTGTAAATGTCCTAACGCCGGCGGCGCTTGCACCAACGCAGGCGGAGATGGCTGAGTGCTCGCTCTCGACCTTTATGAACTCGGCCTCGAGCTCTCCGTTGGCAACGAATTCACTTATCTTCTCGGGGACCAGCGTTGAGGGCGTAATTGGAAACGCGGCTATAACCTTTGGTTTTGCCAGTTTGGCGGCCCAGGCGGCCGCTTCGTTTGCCTTCATAACGGTTCTTATCGGCATCTTTCACCACCTCACTTGGTCTCTCTAACCATGACTATTGCGTCAACAGGGCACTCATTTGCGCAGATCCCACAGCCCTTACAGTAGTCGTAGTCGAAAACGGGGTAGTTCTCCTCGTCAAGGTAGATGGCTGGCTCGGGGCAGTAGATGTAACAGAGGTAGCACCGAACGCACTTGTCCCTGTTGAATTCGGGCATGAAAACTCTCCAGGAACCTGTCTTGTTGATCACACTGCTCCCAGGAATTCGGGCAATAGCCCCCGGTGTCATCTTTTCGCTATACTCCTTTTGAACTCTCTCAATATCGGCCTTAAACGGACTTTCGGCCATATGTATCACCTCTGGTGAGTTGTCAGATGGGAACTTAAACCTTATCCTGCGATTAAAAAGGAAAGTTCAGCCAAAGACCTCGGCGAGCTTTTTGAGCTTCTCCCACTCGTGGTTGACCCACTGCTGGAGGATTTCAATGTCCTCCTTCATCATGTACTTGAACCTGCCTTGGTACTTGAGGAACTCCTCTATTGGTTTTGGCTCTTTCTTTGTAGATGGCATGTTGATCTTATACTTACCGTTCTCGTACTCGAAGAGCGGGAAGTATGCCGTTTGAACCGCCAAGCGAGCTATCTCAATGCTCTTGTCGGTTGGACTTCTCCAACCGGTCGGACACGGGCTGAAGAGCTGGATGAAACTCGGTCCAGGTATCTTCCGTGCCTTTTTGAGCTTCCTTATAAAGTCTTCAGGGAATGCAATGCTCGCTGTTGCCGCGTAGGGGACCTCATGGGCTATGACGATATCTATGACCTTCTTCTTGTGCCTCTTCTCGAGGAAGTGCTTCTTTCCTCCCGGCGTGTTGGTCGTCCAGGCACCGTAGGGGGTTGAACCGGATCTCTGGATCCCCGTGTTCATGTAGGCCTCGTTGTCGTACATGATGTAGACAGCATCGTGGCCCCTCTCGAGGAAGCCAGAAAGGGCCTGAAGGCCAATATCTGCGGTTCCACCGTCGCCGGCCCAGCCCACGACCATAACGCCGTCCTCACCTTTTACCTTGTAGCCCATGGCCTTGAGGGCGGCCTCTATTCCTCCCATAACGGCCCCGGTCGTCTCAAAGGCCGTGTGGAAGAGGTTGGCCTCCAACGTATTGTAGGGCCATGCGCCCGCTATGATGGTCGAACAGCACGCGGGGATCGTGAATATCGTCTTCTTCCCGTAGGCTTTTAGGACGTAGCGGAGTCCAAGTGAAGCGCCGCAACCTTGGCAGGCAGTATGGCCGGCGTAGAAGTACTCGTCAGCTGGAATGCTCAACCTTTTTTTAACGTTCTCTGGAATCCCCATCCTTATCACCTCTTAAGGTGGTACCAGTCCACCTCTACATCCGGTTCTCCCTTTTCTATCACTTTCTTCATGTCCTCGGCGATCTTTCTGACGTCGTCGACGGTGAAGTCCCTGCCACCGAGGCCGACGATGTAGTTCTTCATAACGGGCTTTGACTTGGCGCTGTAGAGAACTCCCTTGGCCTCGTTGAAGAGTATCCCCTCCTGTCCAAATGAGAAGTTCCTGTCCAGTACTGCTATGCCGTTGACCTTACTGGCAATCTCTCTCAGTTCTTCCTTCGGGAAGGGTCTGAACCAGCGGACTTTGGCATAGCCGATCTTGTATCCCTCCTTTCTGAGAAGCTCGACGGCTTCCTTGACGGTTCCCATGAGAGACCCCATGCCCATGAAGACGAAGTCGGCGTCGTCTATGTGCTCCTTCTCTATCATCTCGCTGTAGTCTCTTCCAAACATCTCTCCGAACTCATTGCCCACGTCTTTGATGACCTTTACGGCCTCTTCGTGGGCCTTTGCTAGTTTGTAGCGGAACTCGTAGTAGTCGTTTGGAGTTGCAAGGGCTCCAACGGATATTGGATTGTCGAAGTCTGTTAGGGTGTATAACGGCTTCCTGGGTGGGAGGAACTCGTCGACCAGTTCCTGTGGAATCATCTCGACGACATCGTACGTGTGACTCAGGATGAAAGCGCTCTCTACTATCATTGCTGGGACGTTTACAGTTTCTGCAACCTTAAACGCCATAATAACACCGTCGTAAACCTCTTGGTTGTTCTCGGCGTAGAACTGCATCCATCCTGTGTCCCTCTGTGCTAAACTGTCGGTCTGGTCGTCCCAGACACTCCATGGAGGAGCCATAGCCCTGTTAACGTCAACCATAACGATTGGGAGCCTGGCCCCTGCGGCCCAGTGGAGCATCTCATGCATTAACGCAAGTCCCTGGGCGGACGTGGCTGTGAAAGCTCTAGCTCCGGTGGCGCTCGCACCAATGCAAGCCGCCATGGCTGAGTGCTCGCTCTCAACTGGAACGTATTGAAGGTTCTCAACCTCTCCATTGGCTATGAACTCGGCTATCTTCTCTATGATGCTCGTCTGTGGAGTAATTGGGTAAGCCGCGACTACTTGAACACGGGCATGTTTAGCGGCGTAAGCAGCCGCGTAGTTGCCGCTTACAACCTTCCTAATGGGCTTGTACTCGGTCATATCACTTCTCCTCCTTTTCCATTGTTATTGCATCTGTCGGACATTCGTTTGCGCAGATTCCGCAGCCCTTACAGTAGTCGTAGTCAATTCCAACGTAGCCGTCCTCGCGAATGTAAATCGCTGGCTCTGGGCAGAACTTCCAGCATATGTAGCACTTTACGCATTTGTTATCATCCACTACGGGTATGAACGTCCTCCAGTCACCTGTGAAGTTGCTTAGGGTAGTCCCAAGGCTTATCGGTGCCTCGGGATATTCCCCAATGGACTCCAGTGAAATCTTCACAGCCGCTTCCTTTTTTTCACCAAACAAAGTGTTCAAACTCACCACCACCCACCTCGTTTCAAGGAATAAGGAGAGAATTAGAGCTCGTAGATCCCTGTGTTGTTAAAGGCTTCCTCTGCGGCCTTAGCGTTCTTCTCACCGAGGGCTCCAGAGAAGGTGTCTTTAATAGCGTCCTGAACGCTTTCTAGCTTCACAAGGCCTGTTGCCTTGGCAACAGCCCCGAGAATTGCTGTGTTTGTAATCGGAAGGCCGAGAACCTCGAGAGCTATGCCAGTAGCGTCGACGAGAGCGAGCTTCGCCGGTTTCTTCTTGAGCTTCTCGAGAATCTCTTCCTTGCTCTTCTCGGTGTTGATTATGACTGTTCCGCCCTCCTTGAGACCCGCGGTAACGTCAACGGTATCAAGGAGAGAGGGGTCGAGGACAACGACTATATCTGGCTCATAGATCTGGGTCTTTATCCTGATGGGCTTCTCGTCGATTCTTGTGAAGGCCGTAACTGGCGCCCCACGCCTCTCGACACCAAAGAACGGAAAGGCTTGGACGTACTTTCCTTCCCTGAAAGCCGCTGAAGCTAGGATGTTTGCGGCAGTCACAGCACCTTGGCCACCTCTACCGTGAAAACGAATCTCAATCATCTTTCCTGCCTCCTCAAGTTTGTCAACCTTTATTCATACAAAGCATTTATTTATGTTTCGGTATTGGCTTAAGCTCCTTTCGTCAGCTGTCTTTGGGTATGCCTGAACGTTGTCAGTCTTCAATGGTAAATTCAGCTCATTGATTCTCGAAAAAAGTTCGCCACTCAAAGGCAAGTTTTTTATGGGAATATATTGGCATATAGACTATATAGGTGGTTGTCATGGAGGGCATTGCCATAGCAGCGATAGCAGTGGCTTTTTACATTGCTTGGAACATTGGTTCCAATGACTCTGCAAATGCAATGGGAACGGCCGTTGGAGCCGGGATACTGAGCTTCCGGCAGGCGACTCTGACGATAGCAATCTTTGTTCTTCTCGGGGCCTATCTAAAGGGCTACAAGGTGATGAAGACAGTTGGGGAGGGGATAGTCCCACCGGGATTCCTTACTATGGAAATGGCCGTAATAGCCCTCCTTGCGGCTGGCCTTTGGGTTACAATAGCAACCCTTAAGGGATTGCCCGTTTCAACAACTCAATCAATAGTGGGGGGCGTCATAGGTGTTGGTCTCGCAGCGAGTGCTCCGGTAAACTGGTGGACACTAGGTAAGATTGCCTCCGCATGGGTTATCTCTCCAATTCTATCAGGTTTTCTGGCTATGGGTCTCTATAAGTTCTATGGCTGGGTGGTTTCTCGGATAAAGAGCGTGTCGGTTATAGAGGCAATGTACAAGGCCCTTGCTATCCTTGGAGGCTCCTACATGGCCTTCAACTTTGGAACGAACGAGGTTGCCAATGCTTCTGGTCCGATAGTTGGAGCTGGTTTTCTGGAGCCAAGGGCTGCTGGGGTTCTTGTTGCCCTGAGTTTGGCAGTTGGTTCCCTTACCTTTAGCTACGCCGTGATGCATACGGTGGGGAAGAAAATAACGGCTCTTGGCCCAATCTCAGCATTTGCAGCTCAGTTTGGCTCGGCCATAGCTGTTAGCCTGGCCAACTTCTTTGGTCTGCCCGTTAGCTCAAGCCAATCAATAGTAGGCGGCGTCGTTGGAGTGGGTCTGGTTGTCGGTCAAGGTGTCGAGAAATCCGTTATCCGGGACATCCTGTTTGGTTGGATAGTAACTCCCCTAACTGGAATTGGAATATCGCTGGTGCTCTTCAAGCTGTTCTCCCTTGCGGGGATGCTCTAGCCAGCCTGTAAACTATTTAGATTTCTTTTCATAATCCATGATGGCCCTATATGTCTCAATGTAATCCAGTAGGAGACAATGAAGAGCCCTTATCATCCTATTTGCTCCGAGCGCTTTTCTTTAAGCTATACCCGTTTTCTCATCGGGGACTCTTCTCAACTTCACGCCAAATCTTGTGAGTTCCTTTACCATGCCAGTCTGGATATAGGCCTTGATTCGGGTTTCTTCACCATATTCAATATCTAGGACCTCTCCGATGGCGTTTATAAGAGATATGAGCCGTGGTACTTTTTCAGGATCCTTCACCACCACCTCAAAGGTCCTGTACTTTGGGAGCATGAGGACGATTTCCTCTAGGGCCCTATAGAGTTCATTCATATCCCCTAGCTTGGCAGATATCGCCACAATTGAATGTACGTTTATCCCGTGAGTCTCTGTGATATCCTTCAGCATCTCCTCCTTGTCCCTTACATCATCCTCGCCGGTTAGGTCTCTTTTGTTGAGAACAACTATTATTGGCTTGTCTAGAGTTTTTAGCTCCCGTAGAATCCGTAAAGACGCCATGAACTTTCTCCTTATTTCTTTCCACGGCTCACTGACGTCGAGAACGAGGAGGATTATATCGGCTTTTACTATCTCCTCTAGCGTTGAGTAGAATGCTTCGACTATGAAGGGGGGCAAACCGTCTATGAAGCCGACTGTGTCGGTAACTAGAACCCGCTTGCTTCCGAGCTTGAAGCGCCTCGTAGTTGTGTCTAGAGTTGTAAACATCTGGTCCATTGTCTCTACTTCTTCCCCTGCGAGGGCGTTGAGGAGCGTCGATTTACCGGCGTTTGTGTAGCCAGCGAGCGCTATCAGTATGAATCCTACCTCCTCGCGTTTCTTTCTTTTGACCTCCCTGTCAGCCTTTACCTTCTCTAGCTCCTTCCTAATCTTTCCCATTCTATACCTGATGTGATTGAGGTAGTGCCTCGTTTGATAGTCGCCCATTCCCTTGAAACCAGCCCTATCTCCGAGTTTTATTCTTCTTATGGCCTCTTTGACTCGGGGGACCTCGTACTGGAGAGAGGCCAACTCAACTTGTAGTTTGGCTTCCTTTGAGTGGGCCCTCCTTTCAAATATCTCGAGGACAAGCTGCCACCGGTCTATTACTTCAACCTTCAGCTCCTTCCAGAGGTTGTAGGACTGGCTCGGAGATAGCCTGTTGGCAAACATAACCTTGTCCGGTTCGAACTTCTTTACCAGCTTTTTGAGTTCCTCCAGCTTTCCTTTCCCGATGTTGTACTTTGGATGTTCCTCTCGGTTCTGTTCGAGTATCACGAGAACTTCATAGCCCGCACTTCTCAGGAGATCCTCGAATTCCTCCTTCCTGAGCCTCTCCCTCTTCGATTTTCTGATGACTCCTACTACCCTCATTGTATCCACGTTTTCGGTGGGGTTTATAGTCTTTTGGAACTGTAGTTTTCAACCTCAGGTTGGGGATATGCCTTTAAACCCAGAACGAGAGGTATTTACGGTGGTTCCTATGGATTACGACGATGTTAATGTCAAACTCCTCGAAATTGAAGAGCTCCTAAACAAGCTCGGGAAGGAGCACCCAAAGGAGATATCAGCCTTCTCGCGCTTCCTTCGTGAAACTCTTGAGAACAAGGCCCTGACTACGAGGGAGAAGGAGCTCATAGCCCTAGCCCTGGGGATCTCGGCCGGCTGCGAGTGGTGCATCTACCTCCACACCCAGAAGGCCCTTGAGGCTGGAGCGAAGCCAGAGGAACTCATAGAGGCTGGTCTGGTTGCCGTGCTCATGGCTGGTGGCCCGGCTCTCATGCACTTAATACCCCTAATGAAGGCAATAGAGAGCTTCAAAAAGGAGCATGGGGAGGAGTGATCCCTTTCTTTTTTATCCTTCTGTTAGCTTGAGGATGGCCTCAGCCAGATCGCCGTCGGCGTCTACCAAGGCTTTTCTCGCGGCTTCGTAGTCCACTCCGGCCTGCTCCATCACGAGTTTTATGTCCTCCTCCGAGACGTTGACAACTGCCCTTACTTCCTCACTTCCGGGGACGATCTGGTAGCTCTTTTCTCCCTGGGCGGTTATTATCGTGATAATGGGGTCCTTTAGGACGATCTCCTTGTTTTCCAGTCGTATAACGACTTCCTTGACTCCGTCCATCTCCTCCATCTTGATGCCCATCTGCTTCATGAGCTTCTTCATCTGCCTTGGGTTCATTCCCATCATCTCTATCACCGGAGAAAAATTGGGGGCCGGTTTTAAAAAGATTGGCAAAGTTTTTAGTGTCCTTGGTAAACCTTCTCCGGTGGTGTGGATGCCATACATTCCCCAGAGTGTCCCATCAGACTCACAGATCCTGCTTGGTTTTCTGAGTATAGCTCTTTTCCTGTTTGTCATGTGGATGTTCTTCAACTGGATGGAGCGGTATGCGGAGAAAAAGGAGAAGGAGCTGGAGAGGGAAGTGGAGGAAATAGACGAGACCGGGAATTTGTACTGATATTCCTACTGCGCTCTGGTGGGGTCTAACCGCTCTTTGAACGCGAGCTTTAGGAGTGGAGGCGTGACTAGGGTGCTTAGGAATATCATAAGGACTATCACTATGTAAGCTTCACTTCCAACTATGCCGGCTTTCATTGCTATTGCCAACATTGCCAGCTCGACACCCATCCTGGGTATCATTCCGACACCAATGCGTAGGGATTCTCTGGCACTCATTCCCCCGAGGAGTGCGCCAATTCCGCAACCGATGATCTTACTCACTATTGCGGCCAGACTGAAGATTATTGCAAACACGCCTGCAGTACTTATATCCCTGACGGGAATGTTCATCCCAACGTCGACGAAGAATAGCGGAACAAAAATGGAGTGGGCTATTATCCTTGAATGTTCGAATATAGGCTTCCTGAACTCGGTCTCGCTTAAAGCCAGTCCGAGAAGGTATGCTCCAAGTATTGAAGCGAGGTTCATGTGTTCCGCTAAGTAGGCAAAAACGAAGAGGGCTGCCATGGAGAGTGTTACCGTCGAGTCTGCAAATCCTATCCTAACAACTTTTCTCAGAGCATAATCGAGGATCTTTGGCATGGCAAAGATCATTACACCGATAAAAACGCCCACCTTAAGGAGTATTCCTCCTATACCTAAGACGCTGACTTCTCCCGACACCAAGGAGGAAATAACAACTGTTAATATGACGATGCCAAGGATGTCGTCGACTATAGCCGCGGTTAGAATCGTAGTTCCCTCCCTGCTTTTTAGCTTGTCCATCTCCATGAGGACTCTTACCGTTAAACTGACGCTTGTTGGTGTAGTAAGTGCTCCGTAAAGGAGTGCTTGGTCGAAGCCTTTGAATGGATAGGCAATACCAAACCCAATTGCAAAGGCAACGCCTACTCCCACAACGGCCACCGAAAGCCCGGTCTTCCCCGCTTCCCTTAGCTCATTCACGCTGCTTTCCAGCCCTGCTAAAAAAAGGAGCATCAGGACACCTATCATTGATATGTCTTTTACCTCCTCCGTTGGAGGAAAGACCAGTCCAAGCAGCATGCCTCCTACTATTTGGCCGAGAACAACGGGCTGTTCGATGCGTGAAAAGAGCCATCCAAAAGCCTCTGCTGTAAGGAGCATGAGTGCCAGATAGAGTATAAGCTCGATCAACGTTCTCACCGGGCGAATACCCTAAGTATCCTTATAACACTCTGGGCGGAAAAGGTGCCAACTACCTTCTTTTTTTCCACAACGGGAAACTGCCTGACACCCGTTTCCAGCATCATACTCAGGGCATACCCTAGGGTATCATGGGGGGACAATGTTATCGGCTTGGTGTTCATGATGTCCTTTACCGGTCGATCCCAATCAAAATGAGCTTCTCTAAGGGCATCGAGTCCAACCAGGATGTAATCGGAGGGGGGTATAAGCAAGTTGATAATCTCGTCTATTGAAATAAATCCAAGGAGTTTGCCTGACTCCTCAGTGACAACAGCGCAGGTTCTATGTTCTAATCCTTTAATGAGATCTTCGATCTTGTCCTCTGGTTTTAGACGAAGAAATTTCTCCTCCATGATGAGCTTCAGTGGCATTTTGGAAAGTTTGGCTATGTTGAGCTTTGGTTTCTCTTCGCTTTCATCGCGCATGGGGGCATCACCGATTGTGCAGAATATGGGGTGGAAGTTTAAAACCTTTGAGGACACTCCACTACAGGTTAAGAAAGAATATTCTCTAGGCCGTTCCAATGAATCGCCAGATATTGCTGGATCTTCTTGAAGTGAGGGATATGTTGCTCGTTATTGACGTGGTTTTCGCTTATCTGGAGCACTACACTGGGGAAAAGTATGCGGAGTTTGAGGTCTATTAAAGGAACGCCCCAGCGAATTCACCTTGGTTAAGGAGAAGAGGATGAGGTAGCGAAGATTTTTGGGGAATCTAACCGCGGGGAGATGGACAGAATAGTTGAGGAAGAAACCAAAAAGCTCCTCAGAAAGAAGTTTAAAATGGAATAAAAAGATAGCTCTGGGGGTTAGTTTTCTTCCTCTCTTTCTTTGGCGGAGTTTGAAGTTCCCTCGTTGGTCTTCATGATCTTCTGCCGGTACTCCTCGTACTTCTTCATTGCTTCCTCCGCCTTTTCCTTCTCACCAAGGTATTCGTAGGCCTCAGCAACGTGCTTCCACCACATTGGGTCTTCTTCGGCTTCCTTCAGGCAGTACTCGAGGAACTTCTGATAAGCCTCCCTCGCGAGCTCCTTCATGTTGAGTTTTCTTGCTATGTTTCCGACGTCCTCCCAGAATACCCCCTCTTCTTGAGCTTCCTTCTTGTAGTACTCTAGTGACTTCTTCCAGGCTTCCATTGCCTTCTCCTCGTTGCCTAGATCCTCGTAGAGCTTTGCCACATCCTCCCAGAACCATGGCTCCTCCTCGGCGTAGTGCTCGAGGGCATTTGCTGCCCTTTCCATGTTGCCCGCCTTCTTCCAGTATTCGTGGGCCTCCTTAAGATAATAGGTGTCCTTCTCCTTTTCGTAGAGTCCTTCATAAATTTCAGCGGCTTTCTCGTACTTTTTGGCCTTCTCGTATGCCCACGCTGCGCTTTCCATCCAGCCGAGTTTCTCGTACATTTTTGCCGCCTTCAGATAGTCTCCTTTCTTCTCGTACTTCCTTGCTGCTGCTTTGTACTTGCCCATCCTCTCCAGCTTTTCTGGGCTTCTAAAGCGGTCGGAAAAGGTGAGATCGGGTTCGCTGATATACCATACTCCAAATATAAGTGCTAAAACGAAGAACGCTATTATGCACCCAACGATTTCCAGTTTCTGCCAGGTGACGCTCAGGTAAGTCCCATAGCCACTTATGACCGTTAGAATAGCCAGTACCGTACCGTACTTCCAGCTTTCGGCATAGAGTGTCAGTGCTGTGAAGAATAGCAACATAAGTGTAACAAGAAGGAATCCGAGTGATAGGATGACTTGGAGCAGCAGTTTCCATCCTCCGTACCAGACGATGCCCCCGGCTATCGCTAGGAGGACAACGATGAAGGCTATCAGGTACGCTTTGAGCTTGTCCATCTTTCCACCCCCTCTATATTAAGCAGGAAGACCTTTTCCTCGAGCCTTGGAGTGTAGTGGCCGATTCCGGCACTTGAGATAACTCTATGGCAGGGGACCACTATAGGGTATGGGTTTCTTTTCATGGCCCCGCCAATGGCCCGGGGTGAGGTTTTGAGCTTCCTTGCGAGCTCTCCATATGTTATCACACTACCTCTTTTAACACTTTTTGTCAGGTGCTCGTAAACCTTCATCTCGAAGGGTGTCAACCCCCTGAATGAGAGGAGTTCAAAGGCATCTTCGTTCTCCAGTCTCCCTTCAATGACCTCCTTTATGGTGTCCGGATACTCACTCTTTCCCGGCTTTGGATCAAAGGGAACCCCTCTTCTCCGCAGGAATCGCGTTATTCGCTTGAGATTCTCTTCAAGGAGCCATTTTTCCAGGGAGAAAGTTATCCCGTCTATCTTTTCTTCATGGATGGTCGCTATCCAGACGTTTTTTCCACCGATTCTGAACTTCTCAACGCTTATCATTTGCATTCCTCCAGCCTTTTAATAGCTCTTCTCAGGGGCCCGATGGTGGTATGGACTTCCCTCCCGTAGAGAATGGTCTTTCCCACAAATCGCCTGAAGGTCTCAACGAAGACTTTTCTCCTCTCCAAATCCCTTGGATACTCAAGGACTTCAAGGAGCTCCGCCCACCACTTTACAAGCTGTTCTTTCTCCACCTGCGTGGCGAGTTTCAGAGATTCTACCTCTAATTCAGGCCTTTCCTTTGAAAGCTCGTAGAGAATTACTGCAACAGCCTGGGCGAGGTTCATGACGGGGTAAGATTCGCTTGTGGGTATCGTCACCGTTATATCCATCTTTGAAAGCTCCTCATTCTTCAGGCCTATACTTTCCCTCCCGAAGAAGAGGCCAATCTTTCCAGGGTAGTCGTTCAGCCTTTCTCGGAGTTCCCAAGGATAGAGGGGGGTGCGGTGAGGTATGAATCTCTTCCCGGGCTTTCCGGTGGTTCCAACGTTTAAATCGAAGAGCCTTAGGGCTTCCTCGAAGCTCGCAACGATGAGGGCATTATCGAGGACATCCTGTGCATGAACTGCATAACAGTAACTCTCCTCGGTTAAGTTTGGCCTAACAAGGACTAACCTAGAGAATCCAAAGTTCTTCATCGTTCTGGCTATCATTCCTATGTTGACTGGTCCCTCTGGTTCTATGAGAACGACACTTATCATCGGTAGGCATTTAAGGATAGCTCTTTAAACGATTTTGGTGGTGAGATGAGGATTTATGTCCTTGGGGCTGGGAGCATAGGTTCCCTTTTTGGAGCACTTTTAACAAAGGCTGGAAACGATGTCACCCTCATAGGAAGGGAGGAACAGGTAAATGCGATAAAGGAGGGCGGTCTTGAGGTAGTTGGCATTGAGAAATTTGAGGTAAGGCCGAAGGCAACTCTCCTTGCGCCGAGTGAACCACCGGATCTTCTGCTACTTGCAACGAAGTCATACTCAACGAAGACAGCCCTTGAGTGTGCGAGGAAATGCATAGGTTCGGAAACATGGATCATGAGTATACAAAATGGCCTCGGAAACGAGGAGCTGGCGATGAAGTACTCCGAGAGGGTAATTGGAGGTATAACAACAAACGGAGCGTTTCTTGAGAGGTGGGGTTTGGTGAGGTGGACCGGAAGGGGAATAACAGTTATCGGACGTTATCCCGGTGGGAGCAGTGATTTTGTGGGAAAAGTTGCACGGGTTTTTGAGGATGCCGGACTGGAGACGAGGGTGACGGAGAACGTTCTCGGGTGGAAGTGGGCAAAGGCTATAGTGAACTCCGTTATAAATGGTTTGGGAACGGTTCTGGAGGTCAAGAACGGTGTACTGAGGGATGTTCCGGAGCTAGAAGCTATTTCGGTGGAGATAGCGAGGGAGGGCTGTCTGGTTGCCCAGCAGCTCGGGGTGGAGTTTGAAGTGCATCCCCTGGAACTACTCTGGGACACGATAGAACGCACGAGGGACAACTACAACTCGACACTCCAGGACATATGGCGTGGGAAGAGGACTGAAGTCGATTACATTCACGGTAAAATAGTTGAATACGCTCACTCGGTTGGGCTTGAGGCCCCTAGGAATGAACTACTCTGGGCGCTTATCAAAGCCAGGGAAAACGTAAATAAACCAAAGGGTTAGGTTAGTACGGGGGGTTAAAGATGCCCATCTTTGGGGGTAAAGAAACCAGCGTATTTGAGGCGATGGATGCCCATCTTGACGCCGTTATGGAGTCTTTAGTAGCATTCAGGGCGTTAATGGAAGCCTACCTCGAAGGGGATCTGGAGAAGGCCAAGGCCTTCGAAAGGGAAGTGAGTGAGCTTGAGAGCAAGGCCGATACACTGAGGAGGAGTATTGAGACGATGCTATACGAGGGTGCTTTTCTGCCCACGAACAGGGGTGATTACGTCAGACTCAGCGAACTCATTGACCAGGTTGCTGATGCTGCTGAAAGTGCTTCCCACACGCTTATCTTGGCAAAGCCGAGGGTTCCGGGCGAGCTGAAGGATGAGATCCTAAAACTCGTTGATGCGGCCATTGAGACCTACTCACTTCTTGTCAAGGCGGTAAAGGCCCTGAATGATGACGTGGATGGGGCCATATCCCTTTCCAAGGCTGTTGAAGACTCTGAAGAGCTTGCAGATGGGGTTGAGTACGACGTGAAGGCCAAAGTTTTTGAAAGTGAAACGATAACAACCTATGCAAAGATTATCTGGAACCAGATACTAACGAAGATTGGGGATATAGCCGACAGGGCCGAAGATGCCTCCGACCAGGTGATGCTGGTAGGGATAAAGCGGAGGGGGTGAATGAATGAAGGTTCTAGTTGCTGCGCCTCTTCATGAGAAGGCAATAGGGGTTTTAGAGAATGCTGGCTTTGAGGTTCTCTACGAAGAGTACCCGAATGAGGATAGACTGGTTGAACTCGTTAAGGACGTTGAAGCGATAATCGTGAGGAGCAAGCCGAAGGTGACGAGGAAGGTCATAGAAGCCGCTCCGAAGCTGAAAGTGATAGGAAGGGCTGGCGTTGGCCTTGATAACATCGACCTTGGGGTGGCAAAGGAGAGGGGGATTAAGGTTGTTAACAGTCCCGGTGCCTCAAGTAGGAGCGTTGCAGAGCTCGCCATAGCGCTTATCTTCAACGTGGCGAGAAAGATAGCCTTCGCCGACAGGAAGATGAGGGAAGGTGTTTGGGCCAAGAAGCAGTGTCTGGGAACAGAACTCGAGGGTAAAACCGTAGGAGTCGTCGGCTTCGGAAGGATAGGTTATCAGGTGGCTAAGATATCGAGAGCCCTTGGCATGAAGGTTCTCCTATACGACCCGTATCCAAACGAGGAGAGGGCAAAGGAAGTCGGCGGAAGGTTTGCTCCTCTGGAGGAGCTCCTTAGGGAGAGTGACGTTGTCACACTCCACGTTCCGCTTGTTGATGCAACCTACCACTTAATAAACGAGGAACGCCTTAAACTCATGAAGCCCACTTCGATACTAATCAACGCGGCAAGGGGAGCCGTCGTGGACACAGAGGCTCTTGTCAAGGCTCTCCGGGAGGGCTGGATCGCTGGAGCTGGCTTAGACGTTTATGAGGAAGAGCCTCTTCCGAAGGACCATCCGCTGACGAAGCTCGACAACGTTGTCCTCACCCCACACATCGGCGCCTCAACCGAAGAGGCTCAGATGAGGGCTGGAGTCCAAGTTGCCGAGCAGATAGTCGAGATCCTGAAGGGATGAGCCTTTCCCTTCATATTTCTTTCGCATGTTTGCCACCATGCCGGTAAACTCTCATACAAAAGTTTGCCAGTATGGTGGTGAAGTTTTGGGCGAAAGTTTTTCAGTATGATGGTAAAGTTTATAGGAAGTTTCTCCAAGCATAGAGCATGAACGTTGAGGAACTCAAGAGGATTCTGTCGGACCAGTGGGAGACCCTCAATGAAAAGCTCGAGAGAGAAAACATCGTTGAGCGCGAGCTGAGGGAGAGAATCCTCGAAAACTTCAAGCCGACTGCCCATGTGATAACCGGACCGAGAAGGGGCGGGAAGTCGGTTTTATCTGCCACACTTCCGGGAAAGGCCCTCTACGTGAACTTTGAAGACCCGGCAATGGCCGGCTTTTCCATCGGCGACTACAAAAAACTCCTTCAAGCTGGATACGAGCTCCTCGGAGGGTTCGACTACATAGTCTTTGACGAGGTTCAGGAGGTTGATGGCTGGGAGAGGATGGTTTCTGCATTGAGGGAGGCCTATCCAACCGTCGTTACGGGAAGCAACGCCCGCTTACTCTCTCGGGAGTTCTCGACATATCTAACCGGCAGATATCTGAGCTACACCCTTCTTCCATTCTCCTTCAGGGAGTTCTTGACGTATAAAGGTCTCAAGCCCGAAGTCAGGACGACGAGGGACGAGGCGAGGATAAAGAGGGCTTTGCTCGAGTACATCCAGCGCGGAGGCTTTCCAGAGGCGTTGGATTTTGGCAGGGAGTACCTCATTAACCTCTACAACGACATCATCACGAGGGACGTTGTAGTTCGTTACGGCATCAGGAACGTCCGCGAGCTTAAGGAGGTTGCCTTCTACCTTTTCTCAAACTTCTCAGGCCGGTTCACCTACAACAAAATCAAGAACCTCCTGGGAATCGGGAACGTTGAGACGGTCAAGAACTACGTTGAGTACCTTGAGTCGGCTTATCTGGTCTTTGAGCTCCCAAAGTTCTCCTTCAAGCCGAAGGAGGTTTTGAGGGGCGATAAGAAGGTCTACGCTGTTGATACTGGCATGGTGAACGCCATAGTCCCAAAGGTCTCGGAGAACATCGGCAGGCTCATGGAGAACGCCGTTTTCCTTGAACTCCTAAGGCTCAAGCACTACGGAAAACCAGGCGTTGAAATCTACCACTACAGGGATGGAAAGGGTGAGATTGACTTCGTTCTAAGGGACGGTGAGAAAACAGCTCTTATCCAGGTCACCTATGCCTCTGGGGAGGAGGATGTAGCCCCAAGGGAGCTGGAGAACCTGTTCAGGGTGGTGGGGCTCTTCGGCGTGAAGGAAGGAACTGTAGTGACGTGGGAGTATTCCGGGGAGTTCAAGAGGAACGGGTTCAGGGTCAGAGCGGTTCCGCTCTGGAGGTGGCTTTTAAACCCACACGTCAAACTTTTTAACCTCGAAGCGGACTTTTGACAGGTGGATGTCATTGCTCGTCGATGCAATCGTCGAGGTCGTAAGGCTCGCGGTGACGACGATTCCAGAGGATACCGTTGAGGCCCTTAGAAGAGCCTACAAAATGGAAGAGGATAAGATAGCACGCTTCAACTTTGAAAACATCCTCAGGGCCATTGAGATCGGAAAAGGGAAGTCGATACCCGTCTGCCAGGACACAGGAACGATGACCTTCTTCGTCAAAGCGGGAGTGGAGAGCCCGTTTTTGGGTGAAATCGAGGGGGCTATAGTCGAGGCCGTCAGGAGGGCAACCCGAGAGGTTCCCCTCAGACCGAATGCCGTTGATATTTTGAGCGGGAAGAACTCCGGCGACAACACTGGAAATGGCGTTCCGATAATCCACTGGGAGCTCGTTGATGGAGACGAGGTTGAGATAGCCGTCCTCCCCAAAGGGGGTGGGAGCGAGAACTGCTCGGCTTTGGCGATGCTGACCCCGGGAGAAGGCTGGGAGGGGGTCAGGAGGTTCGTGGTGGAGCAAGTCAAGGCCTGCGGTGGGAAGCCCTGCCCGCCGGTGATAATTGGGGTGGGCGTCGGTGGTGGTGCCGACTATTCGCTGAAACTGGCCAAGAAAGCCCTCCTGAGAAAGGTCGGCGAAAGGAACCCCGACGAGAGGATAGCGAAAATCGAGGGGGAGCTTTTGGGGGAGATCAACGCCCTTGGGATCGGGCCGATGGGAATGGGCGGGAAAACAACGGCCCTTGACGTTAAGATCGAGGTCGCCCACAGGCACCCGGCGAGCTTTCCGGTCGGCCTGATAATTCAGTGCTGGGCCAACAGAAGGGCGTTTCTAAGGCTAAAACCGAACGGGGGGGTAGAAGTATGGCAGTGAAGCTGAGAACGCCCCTGAGCGAAAAAGACGTCCTCAAGCTTAGGGCCGGGGATATCGTCTACCTCTCGGGGGAGATAGTTACGGCCAGGGACTCGGCCCACAGGAGAATCCTAAGCCTCCCGAGGGAAGAACTGCCCTTCAACCCAGAAGGAGCGGTGGTATACCACTGCGGACCGGTCGTGAGGAGAAAAGGGCAGGAATGGGAGATCGTCTCGGCGGGGCCAACGACGAGCGCGAGAATGAACCGCTACCTCGATGGTATCTTAAGCCTCGGCGTGAGGGGAATAATCGGGAAGGGGGGAATGAGGGCTGAGCCCTTCAAGGGCCGGGCTGTTTACTTGGCCTTCACAGGTGGCGCAGGTTCCCTCGCCGCGGAAAGCATTAAACGGGTTAAAGCCGTCCACTGGCTCGACCTGGGGATTCCCGAGGCGTTATGAGTTCTCGAGGATGAGGACTTTCCCCTCGTAGTTGCCATGGACGCGAACGGCGGGAGCCTCTACCGATAGTTTTTCCTCCCCTCGTTTATCGGGGCTATGAATCTCGAATAGAACTCCCTCAGCTCCCTCACGTGCTCCTCGACCTCCTCGGGCTTGATTTTTCTCCTCGCGAGGCCCTCCCTGATGGCCTCCTCAGCAACTGCCCTGGCTTCCTTCGGGTAGACCTCCGGGTGGAGCGGAGAGGGGATTATTCTCTCTTCGCTTATCTCGTCCTCCGACAGGACGGAGGCTATCGCCTTCGCCGCCGCTATGTTCATCCCGAGGCTTATGTCCCTGGCTCTAACGTCGAGGGCCCCCCTGAAAATCCCAGGAAAGCCGAGGACGTTGTTTATCTGGTTTGGGTAGTCGCTTCTTCCGGTCGCCACTATTCTCGCTCCGGCCCTTTTGGCCTCCTCAGGGCTTATCTCCGGAACGGGATTGGCCATCGCAAAGACTATCGCATCGTCGGCCATCCTCTCTATCATCTCGCGCTTCACTATGCCCCCAACGCTCACGCCTATGAACACATCTGCCCCCTCCAGGGCCTTTTCGAGGTCGCCTTCGATCCCGTGGACGTTGTACTCCGCTATTTCACGCTTGTAGGGGTTGAGGTCTTCCCTTCCCTGGTGGATTATCCCCCTGCTGTCGCTCACCACTATCTCCCTCACCCCCACGTGGCGGAGGAGTTTGGCTATTGCAATTCCCGCCGCTCCGGCGCCGCTTATGGCCACCTTTATTTCGCTGAACTCCTTTCCCACGAGCTTTAGGGCGTTTATTAGGCCTGCTAGGGTTACTACGGCAGTGCCGTGCTGGTCGTCGTGGAAGACGGGTATATCGAGCTCTTCCTTTAGTCTCTTCTCGATTTCAAAGCACCTTGGGGCGGAGATGTCCTCGAGGTTTATCCCGCCGAAGCCGGCTGAGATGAGCTTTACTGTTTCTACGATTTTATCGACTTCCTTGGTGTCGATCAGTATTGGGAAGGCATCAACTCCGGCCAAAGCTTTGAAAAGGACGCATTTGCCCTCCATTACAGGCATTCCGGCTTTTACACCTATGTCCCCCAGTCCAAGGATAGCAGAGCCATCGGTTACCACAGCCACCGTGTTCGGGATCACGGTGAATTCGCCAGGATCAGAGCCGTTGGCTATCGCCTTGCAGGGTTCAGCAACTCCTGGAGTGTAGGCCAAGCTCAGGTCCTCGCGGTTTCTGAGGGGAACCTTCGGGATGACCTCTATCTTCCCGTTCCCCGGGAAGTTGTTCCTGTGGAACTCGAGCGGATCCATTCTATCACCGCGGGTGATTGTCAGCTAAACGTTAAAAAGCCATCGCTTTCAGTTGGAATTAAACTTGGGGATGTCCATAGCCTTGGCGCGTCCTACCAAAACTTTTTAAAGCCACGCCCTTTCACTACTACCGGATGGGCCGGTAGCTCAGCCTGGTATGAGCGCCGCCCTCGCAAGGCGGAGGCCGCGGGTTCAAATCCCGCCCGGTCCACCAGCTTCTTAGTCTTTCTTCGGCAAGGGTTCAAAGCAACGTTTATAGTTGGCATGGCGGTCTTCAAGGTGCTAGTGCGTTTTTCTCTGGATGAATGCAGTATAGTAGAGGCCGGGGAGTATGTTAAGAAACTTGCGAAGATAAGTTCTAGAATGCTTCCTTAAAAATGGATGGGGATTTAAAGCTTCTTTCCAATCCCCAAACCGGCTAAGAATGCCACCAGGCCTATGACTGCTAACAAGGCAATTTCGTAGGGGTTGCTGTTTTTCTGGGTCTGTGTTTCGGTAGTCGAGGAAGTTTCAGGCGAGGGAATCGGAATGTTAGGAATCTCTGTGGAGTTATTTGATGTTACCTTTGGAAGGGGGTGGGTCGAGAGGAAGAGTCCAGCAGTTTCTCTTGCATACTGGTAGAATATCATCGCACTTTCCAGATCCTGGATATTCTGACTCTTTTCAGCGCTCTTCTCGTAACTCTCGGCGAACTCGTAGTACGCCATTGCCAGGATGGGCTTAATACCACTGGCTTGGGCGATTCCAATGGCAGTCTCTGCTCCCTTCTTCATCTGTGCCAGCTTCTCGGTTAGCACGGTCCAGTTGCTTATACCGAGGGTGTCTAAGAAAACCTGCCCCTGAACACGCGCCTCCATTGCCGTAAAGAGTGCAGCTGAGTATTTTCCGTCCTCATAATACTGCTCTGCCTGCTGGATGCTGTTGGTCAGGTCGCCGGCGGTGTTCCCGTACATGGACTCGATGTAGGTTGCTATCAAGCTTGACTCATCTATGTAATCTCTCGCAGTAGCTTTTATAACGTCCTCACTTATTACCTCCCCGCTCGCAAACCTCTCTCCGAGTTTTGTCCAGAACACTGCTGTTTTTGCCCTCTCGTAGGCATACGCAGCCTCGCCTATGGCGTCCCAGTAATCCTGGCTGTAGTAGTACTTCCAGGCACTCTGAAGGGCACTTTTGGCTTGTTCAACCCTCTCCTGAGCGGCTGCAATGGCCTGAAGCATTGTAATGCCCCTTATAGTAACGTTCGAAGCGATTCTTTCTGAGGAGTTTATTTCGGAGTTGACCTCCTGAAGGAGCTTTTCGACGTCATCTGCAGTGTTGGTGTTGAGGTACCACTGGACATGCCTTATTATAATCCTGGCTTGGAAGTCCTTGCTTAGTGCGGTGTAGTACATGTCCTCATCCATGGCCTCCTTTGACTGATTTAGGGTGCCTGCTGCATCGTCTAGGGCTTGTTTGAGTGTTGTATATGTTGTGTAATCCACGTTGCTCTCCTTAAGCTCCTTCGAAACATCCTGATAGTACGAGGTGGTGTTCTGGTAGTCCTTTATTGCATCATCCTTCAGGAATGAAGTATCTATTCTCACATAGGTGGGGGCTTGTGGTTTGGGAAGCTGGTGCCCCGTGAAGTAGTAGACGGCTTGGTATATGTCGCTCACCTCAAGAACCTGAAGTCCCCACCTTTCCTTGGCATACTTAACCACGTCAACCCTTTCCGTCTGGCTTTTTATCTCAACTATTCCCCCAACTTCCCTCTTCTCTGTCTGCTGGACGTACTGGATTCTCTGTCCCTGTGGTATCAGGAAGAGGTCGACCCCGGCTTCGTGAGCCGCCGCTGCCTTTTCGAGTATTCCACCTACAGGCCCTATGGTCCCGTCTGGGTTTATCATACCCGTCATCATGACTTTTGGGTTGATCTTCCATCCTTCAAGAGCGGCTATTATTCCAACGGTCATGGTCCCGCCAGCGGATGGACCGCCTATTATGGGTGTATCCGCCTTTATTTGGATGAAGACGTCGTATTTACTCATGTCTTTTCCAGTAACTTTCCCAGCTATCTGTGCCGCTAGCCTTGCACTCGCTTGCATATCAACCTCTGCTAGGGGCCAGGTCTCAACGTAGACGTGACCACTTCCGGGGGCGACTGTAATGACGAAGTCCGTTACGACTCCAACCAGCTGGCCACTTGATGTCTTAGACACCGCTGGTGCTTTTAGGATCACTGTATGCCCTTCGCTAGGGCACTGGGCAGCCGTCGATGGCAGCAAGGGCAGGAGTAGAAGGAGCAGAAGTGCTGCCATGATTTTCTTTCTCATAGCTCACCACCGCTTTTTCGTTTTCGAGGGTTAATAAAGAGTTTGTGGTGCAACCCTCTAACGTCTCCAGAGGGCCAGAACAAAGAGAATCAGGAATAATACCTCGAGTCCTCCGATAGCTAAGCCCACATCTCTCTCGATCCATTCCGTCAGCTGCAGCAGCTCAACTCCCTTTTTAATCGCTAGGAGAAGGAACGCAACGAGCAGGTAGAGTGCCGGCCTTAAGTGACTCTTTTTGTACGCTATGAACGAGACTCCTGCAAGTATCAAAGATAGCATCAACACTATGAGTGCGAGGACTATTTCCATGCTTATCATTTTTCATCACCTATCCCTGTTAGGAAGTCTATAAGATTGTCGGCAAGGTTCTCCCATATACTCGGTCTGTATTCTTTAATCACCCTTGCTATAGTTTCGGGGTCGTAATTCAGGCTGTATATCAAACTCCTTCCCCTCTCCTCCGCGCTAACAATTCCAAGCTTTTTCAGCTCACCCATATGGTAGCTCACAGTCGGCTGACTGAGACCGAGGGAAGCCGCTATCTCTCCCTGCGAAAGGGGACCCATCACCAAGAGTAGGAGGATTTTTCTCCGACTCTCCGTTGAAATGGCTATTAGGAGCTTTTGAGCTTCCTCTTCAAAGCCTTGAGGGAATAGATATCTTCTCTTCCCGACCTTCCTTGAAAATACCTTCCCCTCCCTTTCCAGCTTTCTAAGGTGGTACTGGAGGTCCCCTATTCCCACACCCAGCTCCCTGGCGAGCCCTCTGAAGGTTATCCCGGGTTTATTCTTTATAGCCTTGAGTATCTCATTACGCCTCTCCATTTTTGACCCTTAAACCCTGTGGTTCATTCCTCTATTGAGTATCCTTCACCCCTTTTATTTTCATCGGTTTTTGGAAGATCAGCCCACGGCTTTTCGATTTTTCTCTCATTTTCGTTTGTATCTTAACATTTCGACGGATATAGATAGTAACATGAAGGGTATCTTTTTATAGTAAAATGTCCAAAATTTTGTTGGTGTTAATCGTGGGGCGCGGGGTAGGTAAGGTTTTGGATGGTTTCCTCCCTGGAGAGTCTGTTCTAGTGGAATATGAGGCGTATTCCTCCCCAGAGATGCTCTTGGCCCTGCTCCAGAACTATTCGTTAGTTAGGGGTAGGGCTTTGGTGGTGGATGATGTCGTTGACGCGTTCTCTGAGTACCTGACACGCCTCAGATTGATGGGATTCAATGTTGAGCCAATCCTCAGAGCCTCCGTAATCAAGATCGGAGGTTCCAAGAGGGTCGGGGACGTGAGGGGAGTCCTCGAGGTTGACAAATACAGACTTGACTTCAAGTACTATGACGTCATATACAAGAACCTGGCCTTCGATGACACGGTGATAAACCCAGTTCTCGGGATATACAAGCTCTTTGGACTCTTCAGCAGGCACGAGCTCATGAGACTGGTCAGAAACATAGCATCGTATGTGGGCAGAAGGAGTAGGATAGCTTTCTATTTTGTAAATGTGGACGTTGTCGAAAGACTCTCTCCTGAAATGCTACCGTTCCTTGAGGAAGTCTCAAGTAGCATACTCCGGTGGGGCCGTGAGGGCAGAAACTACAGGCTGGATGTTCTGAAAGCCTGCAATGAAAACATCATCGGCACCCGTGTCGTCATGGAGATGAGGGAAATAATGGAAGGGAAGCTCTGAGCTAGATTTTTTCTAGGAGCTTCTTTCTCTTCTCCTCATACTCCTCTGGGCTTATAACACCCATGTCGTAGAGTTCCTTCAGTTTTTTCAGCTTCTCAAGCGGGTCTTCCTTCTCTCCCACGGGGGTTTCGTGGTTTATAACGCCCCCCGCAGGTGCCACACGGGTAACGAGTTCCTCGGGCTTTTTCAGAGTCCATTTCTCACTCGTCAGACCCTTATCAACCTCTATTGTCACTGGTTCTAAAGCTATCGCGTTCAGAGCATCCTTTATGGCGTTTATGGTCTTTCTTGCCTGCTCCTTGTTCATCCATCCGAGTCTGAGCCTTATGTTCTCTTCGCCTTTTATTATGAACTCCGAGGAGATTATCCCCAGCTCGACCCTAATCTCCTTGAGCTTCTGGTAGGGGAGGGCCTTTATCTCGTACCTCCCGAGAACCTTCTCGTCGAGGTAGATTATCCTCCTGTCGGTTACGATTACCCACTTCGGCCTTTCGAGGCTCACCTTCTTCTTTACCGTGAATAGAACCCTCTCCCCCGGCTCGAGGTGTCTTTTAAGATGCTTTGGGAGTTTGATGTTCTCGCTCATCTTCCCACCACTTTTCATTCAGCGTTCATCCTATATCACTTTTTCCCAAAGCCCTTTAAGAGGAAAGGGTGAAACCAACCTGGTGGTAGTTATGGACTTTGACAAAAAGCCCCTCATCGGCATGGTTCATCTCAAGCCCCTTCCCGGCTCTTACCTCTACGCCGGTAATTTAGACGGAATCATTGAGTCCTCATTGAGAGATGCTAAAATCCTGGAAAAAGCGGGCTTCGACGCGATAATGGTCGAAAACTTTGGTGATGTTCCCTTCCCAAAGCACGCTGATAAGACAACAGTTGCCGCTTTCACCGCCGTTGCAAAGGAAATCCGAAAGGAGGTCAGCCTCCCTCTGGGAATAAATGTTCTCAGGAATGATGGTATTGCCGCTTACTCCATAGCCTATGCCGTAAAGGCAGATTTCATCCGGGTCAATGTCCTGAGCGGTGTGGCCTACACTGACCAGGGAGTAATAGAGGGGATAGCCCACGAGCTTGCAAACCTGAGGAAGCTCCTCCCGAGCAGAATACGGGTCTTTGCCGATGTACACGTTAAACATGCGGTTCATTTCTTCGACTTCGAGGACGCCATAAGGGACACTGTCGAGCGCGGTTTGGCCGATGGTATCATTGTAAGTGGAAGGGCAACTGGAAAGCCCGTCGATACCGAAAAACTTGCCCTTGCGAAGAAAATCTCGCCGGTTCCCGTTATAGTAGGCTCAGGAACCAGCTACGACAACCTTCCAGAACTCTGGGGGCACGCTGATGGATTCATAATTGGAACTTGGATAAAGCGTGAAGGTAAAGTCGAGAATGAAGTTTCTTTGGATAGAGCAAGGAAACTGGTCGAATTGGCGAAGAGTCTTCGATCTTGAAGAAAATTTTGTTTACAAATTATCACCCGAATTTTCTTTTCCGAAAGTCTTATTACCCAAGACTGCGTAATTAGTTGCCATAAAAACGCAAGACCTGTCCCGCTTTTCTTTTCCGCGAGATGGTTTTGCCCGATGTCTGATGGTGATAGCATGGGTAACCTCTCTTTGAGACTCGATTTTCCATTCGCCCTGGCTTTAGTTGGGTTATTTTGCTCTCTGGAGTTTGGGATCTTAGGAAGGGAAAAGGAGGCGTAATGGTATGGGGTTTTGGCGCGAAAAGATTCTGGCGTTGGGAATTCTTTTTACCCTTTTGGGTACCACCCTCCCGCTGACGTCATCGGAGGTCGCTCCTTATTTCCCCACCAATGAGGAGCTCTCAGCCATTGGCCTCACTCGGGTTAGTCTCTACAAGTATCAGCATGCCGGGGCCTTTGGGTACCACTACTACTGGGCCCGCTACGGTTCCTCAAATGGTCCGCCGATGGAGATAGAAATCCAGATGGACGAGTTTGGTGCCATCGGAATCACGGGAAGCTCTTACCTTCCAGGCACGAAGTGCACACGCTCTGACAGGCTCTTGGAGTGCACCTACAGCGGGGTTAACGACAGGCCCTGGTCTGACAAAGAGTGGAGGAAATACACACACTTCAGCACCTACTACGCTGAAGCGGTGATAGGCGGGACGAGCGACGGCAAGGATCCTCCCACCTTCTCGGGAAACGGTGGTGTAGTGGTCAAGGTTACCATCAGGATGAGGGCTGTGTACAACGATTCCGATCCATTGCCGGTAGTCGGCAGGGCCCTGCTGAACGTAATCGTTCCCAAGATTGACCCAAACCTCAAACTGGTTCCCGCTCCAACAACCACCTCCGTAACATCTTCAACCACTCCCCCGAAAGGCAAGCTCACGATAACGGCTCCCGTGGAGGGGCAGAGGTTCACATCCTCAAGCGGCTTCGGGCTCTTCCTCATCAACGTGAAGGCGAAGTTTTCGGGAAGTAGCGCCAAAGATCTCCACGCGGTGATAACCTCGCCCGACGGGAGGAAGAGCAGGGTTAGGGTAAGGGGCGACGGCACGATTGAGGGCCTCGTGATAGTTGAGAACCCCGGTCTGAGCGAACCCAAGAAGGGAGCGGTTAAGGTTGAGGTTTATGGCACGGTGAATTCCAAGGAGGTGCTCCTCGCGAGCGGAAATGTTGGGATAACTCTAGCGAACGACGAGGAGAAGCCTGGTGACATGATAGACAACGACGGTGACGGCCTGGTCGACTGCGACGACCCGGACATAGCTACCTGTGACGAATGTATCTACCAGAAGAAGCTTGAGTGGGCGGAGTCGATAATGAAGCGCCACTTGGACTATCTTGAGAAAGTCAAGGCCCTCCATCCCGAATATTCTTCCCTCTACAATGCCTACGAGGACGACCTGAGGGCGATCCATGACAGGGACATCAAAGACCCTGACAAGATGGTTGAGGAGATGAACGCCTACATGGAAAGGAAGGTCTACGGGAACCAGAGGATAAGAGCCCTCCTCTCGATATTCAAGGACGATCCCGAGAAGCGCTATCAGCTGAGGCAGATAGCCGAGAAGTACCGCTACGACCCGATAACACGCGAGGTCAAGATGGAGAATTTCATCTACAAGTACGCGAAGGGTGAGGCGGAGAAGGTCGCCGTAACTAACCTGATTCTGACCGGAGTTCTCCAGCCCCCGAAGTGGCTCGTGGGCGGGCAGTACAACTCAGGTGGAGTCCTCGACTGGTCGAAGTTCGTGGCGGATAACTTCGAGAAGGTCGGCGACGCGGTCAAGCTCAAGGGAGCTGAAAAAGTCAAGTTCTTCACAACCCCAGCAGGAGTCTACATGGTCGCCCTGGACGCGAAGGCCCTCCTAGATCACGCGGACGACCTTAAGAAGATGAACCTCCCCGACAACGCCAAGGTCTCGATAATAGTCCTCGATGGGGCGACGAAGATAGGAAAGCTCCTTGACCCGACTGGCTACTTCGGCAACATGGCGGATGCAACCGTCGGGGCGGTCATCAACCTCAGGAAGAAGATAGAGGAACGCAACCAGGGCTGGTTCACATGGAACGGCCACGTCCTCCATGAGACGGCCATCCAGGGTATCTACGAGGACTACGAGACCGGCAAGAAGTTCAAACGCGTCGGCGGTGGCTGGGTCAACATGAACTTCGTGGAGGTGGACGAGAATGGGTAAGTTCACAGCCCTTTTGCTCATTCTCCTCATCCTCGTGGGCCTCTACATCTACCACCTGAACCCCCACATAATAGACGACGTCGTCAAAATAAAGGACGATCTATCGGAAAAGGACCTCTCTGGCGGCACTTCATCCACTGGCACAACCGCAACAGAAGGGCCGAACCAGTCGGCGCTTAATCCTGGATGGAACGATGTTGACGGAGACGGGACTCCAGACGTTTACGTCGGCGGCGGCGTTTCAGCTGTTAACGTTAACGGGAGCTACGTTATAACGCGCGATAGAAACGGCGACGGGATGGTTGACGCGATATACATGGACACCACGGGCGACGGAAGCCTAGATACGGCCTACCTCGACAACGACTACGACGGGAAGACGGACACGTGGGTAACTGAACTGAACGGGGTCAAGAGCTACTCTTGGGACATGGATGGAAACGGGGTCCCTGATGTTTATGACACCAACGGTGACGGGAAGGCAGATGCGTGGGATCTCAACGGTGATGGGATCATAGACGAGAGGGACGTTGACTACGACGGGAACCCCGATCTTCACGACTACGACTTCGACGGAATATTTGACGAGTTTGAGGGCAGTGTCACGATCTACCCGCCTGAAAACGGGAGCGAAGCTGAGTTTAAGTGCCCCGACAACAGGGAAGAGGCCTACAGGCTCTACGTTCAGGCCTACAACAACGTGACCAAACTGATGGCCGAGAACCAGTCAAGTAAAGAGGCCGTGGAGGCCTACGAAATCTACCTGAAGGCAAGGGAGTGCTATGAGTCCTTCTCGACCTCCACGACCTCCTCACCGGGCCAGGTAACCGGGACGCTCGGGGAAATTCACATGGTAACCCTCGACACCGATGGGGCAATGGCCGTCAGGTTCTCGACCGGCGAGGTCGTGGAGAGCTTCGGTGGAAAAGACGTTGACCTCTCCGCCGAACCCTGGTGCGTTGACTATCCGGCCCTGCTCGGCCATTACGTTGACCTCGGTGAGATGAGCTTGGAGGAAGTTACCACAGATGACATACCCTATTCGGGCTATCCAAACGACGAGGTGAGCGGTGAGATAAAGGCCGGCCACGTCTACGCCAGCAGGAATACCGACGGGAGCTACACGGTATTTGCCCTCGTGAGCCACGAGAAAACCTCTGAATGCTCCCACAAAATCACGATAGAGTACAGGAACGTGGAGGGCTGAGGATGGAGGGCGAACCCCTAACCGGTTTTCACGTCCTCGGCCCCCTCCTCGGGCTTTTTCTGCTTTTGTTAGTCACGCTCCTCTTTCTCTGGGCGGCTTGGAAGCTTGTGAGAAAGATAATTTCACGGGGGTGAGAAAATGGGACTGATAAAGAAGCTCGTCATCGGCTTTTTCCTGCTTCTGCTCATAGGCGTAGCGGGCATCTTCGGCATGCAGTACTACTACAACACCTTCTACACCAAGGTTCCGGTCGAGGTCAAGACCGAAACGGTGAACGGGGACGTCTTCTACCTATCTCACGTCCTTCCCGCGGGCAAGTACTACATCAACGCGAGCAGTGAAGGGACTGTGGAAAAGATAGTCATACTCGACGAGAACAGCAACGTCCTGACCGAATCGGAAGCCGGTAGCATGATATACGGCTCGAGCAGGCCTTTCAAGGTCAGGGTTGACTACAAGGCCCCGCTGAACGTTGATTCCTACAAGGTCAGCGTGGGTATCTACAGGCTTGAGAAGAAGTGACCCTTTCGTTTTCCACATGAAAAAGGAGGAATGGACATGAGAAAGCTCATCTTTGCCCTGTTTGCGGTGGCTATCCTGGCCATTGCAGCTGGTTGTGAAAACCCGGACACGAACGTGAAAACGGAGAAGACACTCACGATAAACGAGATAACCGTGCACTACTCCGGCGACGTCTCGCTTTCCCAGGCCAAAGCGGTCCTGAACTTCGTCCGCGACAACTTTCAGATAAACGGGGAAACAGACGTCTACGTCTCGAAGAGCGAGAACTCTTACACGGTCAAGGTGACGACCCCTTATAGGAGCGCGGATGAGATAGACAAGAGAACGGCATTCTATGTGAAGATACTGGCGTCAAAGCTGGCCCAGGATGTTTTCAACGGTTCACCCACAACGCTCAAGCTCCTGAACGGTGATGCAAAGGAGGTCTTCTCCGCCAGCAGTAAGTATGCTTACATCGAGTCGAACGGCATAACCGTTTGGTACGCCGGCGTTAGTGGAGATGACGCCCAGAAGGTCCTCGACTACGCGGTTTCCTTCGCCGGAAGTGGCCCCTGGGACATCTTCATCGACGGGAGCAATCCCTACACGATAAGCGCCATGAGCTCCTTCAACAGTAAGGACGAAATAGGTGACGCCGAGGGAGCCTATAAAAAGATGGTCTCCAACCTCTCCGAGAGGCTCGGCGGAAAGGTTATCCTCAGGGTTCTTAGCCCTGCTGGGGATGAGATAGCATCCTTCAGCAGCTAAATGAGGGAAATCCAACAGCCGGAAATACAAGAGATTCGCAGGGCTCCCCTTCTCTTTTTCTCCCGCGGTAGCCGAAGTATGGGGCCTGCCTCATCGTATATACGCCTGTTGGGCGGTGGGTATATAAGTGATAACGCCTTAGAACTTTCAGGAGGACGATTCTTTCGCCCTTTCTGAGCCTGGAGATGGTGTGAATGGAGAAGGTACTTTACGTCGTGCCCAACGCCTCTTACAAGAAGGGTTTTCTGAGCTCGGCGGCGGTCAACCTCGTGATAACGAACGAGAGGGTCATAGCGGCCCACATCACGAAGGAAACAATAGCGAAGGGGAAGGAGAAGGCGGGCGGCATCACCGGCTACTTGGCTGGCCTTGCCGGCTACAGCGAGAGGTACTACAAGATGGAGCCGAGTGAGATACTGGAGGAGACAGAGGAGAACTTCGTCATCCCGATGGCCGACATCAAAGAGGTCAAGATCAAAACCGGGGACTACGAGGGCGGGAAGATGGACGAGCTGGAGATAAAGGGGCGCAGGAGCATCAAGTTCAAGGCCGACCCCGGGTCGATGAACGTGAAGAAGATCAAGGAGGCCTTCAAAGCGGCCGGCGTCAAGGTGAAGGGCGGCGGCCTCTTCAGCATCTGAGCGGAAAAATTATATTCCCCGCGTCCGAACACCTCCCATAATTCTCACGGGTGGTCATCATGGGGAAGTACTTTGGAACCAGCGGTATCAGGGAGGTCGTCAACGAGAAGCTGACGCCGGAGCTGGCTTTGAAAGTCGGAAGGGCTCTGGGGACTTACCTCGGCGGGGGAACCGTCGTCGTCGGCATGGACACGAGGACGAGCGGCGAGATGCTCAAAAATGCCCTTATTAGTGGTTTGTTGAGTACTAGTGTCGACGTCATCGACATAGGTCTGGCTCCGACTCCCCTGACCGGCTTTGCAATAAAGCTCTATGAGGCAGATGCGGGCGTAACGATTACTGCCTCTCACAATCCGCCGGAATACAACGGCATAAAGGTCTGGCAGCCCAACGGGATGGCCTACACCCCCGACATGGAGGCCGAACTCGAGGCCATAATCGATTCCGGAGACTTCAAAAGGGCCCCGTGGAACGAGATAGGGGCCGTTAGAAGGGCCGACCCGAGGGAGGAGTACATAAGGGAAGCCCTCAAGATGGTTCACCTCGACGGTTCTTACAGCGTCGTCCTCGACACCGGAAACGGCGCCGGCTCAATCCTGAGCCCCTACCTCCAGCGCGAGCTCGGGAATAGAGTCATCTCGCTCAACTCCCACCCGAGCGGCTTCTTCGTGAGGGAGCTTGAGCCAAACGCAAAGAGCCTGTCCGCACTTGCCAAGACCGTCAGGGCGATGAACGCTGATGTTGGGATAGCCCACGATGGAGATGCGGACAGGATTGGAGTAGTCGATGACAATGGAAATTTCGTCGAGTACGAGGTCATGCTCTCCCTTATAGCCGCCTACATGCTCAGGAAGTTCGGGAAGGGGAAGGTCATCACGACTGTCGATGCCGGCTTCGCCCTTGACGACTACATACGGCCGCTCGGGGGGGAGGTCATCAGAACGCGCGTCGGGGACGTTGCAGTCGCAGATGAGCTGGCCAGACACGGCGGGGTCTTCGGAGGCGAGCCGAGCGGGACGTGGATAATCCCGCAGTGGAACCTCACGCCGGACGGGATATTCGCCGGAGCTTTGGTCGTCGAGATGATGGACAGGCTCGGGCCGATAAGCGAGCTCGTCAAGGAAGTCCCGCGCTACGTCACCCTTCGCGCCAAAATCCCCTGCCCCAACGAGAAGAAAGCTAAAGCGATGGAAATAATCGCCGAGGAGGCACTCAAGGCCTTCGACTACAGGCGGCTGATAGACATCGACGGTGTCAGGATAGAGAACGACGACTGGTGGATTCTCTTCCGCCCGAGCGGAACCGAGCCGATAATGCGCATAACCCTGGAGGCCCACACGGGGGACAAAGCCAGAGAGCTGATGGAGAAGGCGGAGAGGCTGGTGAGGGAGGCGATGGCGAGGATTTAGTCTCTGAGGACTTTTCTCATCCTCTCAATACTCCCCTCTACCTCCTCCTTGTCAATCTCTAAATGGAGGGCTTCCGGAAACCTGGCCGTGAGTATCTCGAAGAGTATTCCCGGCATCTCAACGAGCTTAAAGCCCCCCTCCTCAACAAGTTCCTTCGAGCGCTCAAGCCTCTCCTCCTTGCTCAGGTAGAAGAACTCCTGCATTGCCCTGTAGGGATAGCCTTCCGGGTCGCTTGAGCTCGTGTGGAAGACGCCGCAGGTCGGCGAACCCTTAACCCCGACGAAGACGACCTTCTCGGGCTTCTCCTCGGTCAAAACGCGCCCGATGAAGTCCGCTATCACCTTTGCCCTCTCGCGCATTCCGAGCTTCTCGTAGACCTCCCTGCTCGCCGGGGCGCGCGGCCAGCCGATTAAGGCATATTCGGGGCACGGGTAGGCCAAGACCTGCCAGTCATCGCCGAGTTTTCCGATAAGCTCGCGGAGTCTCTTGGCCGTTTCGTACTCCTTCTCCTTCGGCCCGCGGTAGACGTAGAACGGGCTCAAAAGGCAGGGAGCGATGATGAGAAGGTTCATCTCACTCACCCACCACTACCTCGTACAGCTCTCTAACGGTAACCACTTTAATCCCTCTCTCCGGGAGCTCCCTAATGAGCTTTTTGTCCCCCGTGACGAGGGGAACGTTGAGGGCCAGCGCAAGGGCGACGTAGGGCACGTCGAGTGGGTCGGGTGAAACTCGCTTAGCCTCTTCGAGTTTGTCCTTGAAGGTTTCTTTGGGAACTGTGATCGTCTGCGCCCTCACGATTTCAATCATCTCCTCAAGTTCATCTCTCTTTAGCCTACTCAGCTCCAGTACTCTGTCGAAATGCTTCTCAAGCTCCTCCCAGAAAAATTCAGAGACGAGGAATCTAACGGTTCTGAACACATAATTCCAGGCGAAAATCTGGTGGGCAATTCCCCTGCTGTGGAGCGCCGAGAAGAGGACGTTGAAGTCGAGAACGACTTCCGTTTAGACCACCCCGTATCTCTTGGCGAGGGCTTCTTTCAGCTCCTCCGACAGATTTTCAGCACTTTCATCGTTCAGTTCGCTCTTTTCCGCGAGCTCAATGAACCTTCTGGCCTTTAGGAGCCTTGCCTCTATCTCCCTTAGCGCCTCAAGCTCTATTTTTCTCCTCAGTCCCGGGGTGAGGTACCTCTCAATTTCCTCCGGGACCCTTATGACGATCTCCCCCATGCTTCCACCGGAGGTTCTTTGGCAAAACTCCCTTTAAACCTTCCCCGCGATGTCCTCTATTATCTTCTCCACTCTCCTTCTCAGCTCCTCAAAGGTTCCTTCATTGATTATAACGTAGTCTGCAAGGCCCTTCAGCTTGCTTGTATGGTAGAGCCTCTCCTCGGCGTCGTCCATCGCCCTAAAGTCCTCGAAGTCCCTTATCGTCCTGTCCTTTTCCGCTTTCCTCCTCATGAGCCGTTCGAACCTTATCTCCGGCCTGGCTTCAACGTAGATTACCCTGCCGCCCAGCCGTTTTATCGCCTTTATCTCGCCCTCCGAGCGGACGCCGTCGATGACGATGTTCTCACAGTGCCTCTTCTTGTCAACGGCGAGCCTTATGAGTATGTCCTCACCGTACTTGTCCTTCAGGTACTTCCCGAACTCTATCAGTTTATCCCGCGTCGGTTCGGCCTTCTCCGGAAGCTCTGGACTCCACGAGTAGTCCGAGACGTTGTGGGTCAGCAGGTCTATCAGCGGGTCGCTGCAGGAAACCCTGCAGAACCCCTTCTCCTCGAAGAACTTCGCGATGGTTGTCTTTCCAGCGGCTATCTTTCCAACTACCCCGATTATCATTTTTTCCACATCCTCCAGATTAGGTTGGCCCCATCCGTGGACTCCATCAGCCCCTCGTAGGTCAGGTTAACGACGAAGTCAATTAAGGCCTTCTTGTCGTAGATAACAGGTCTCTCAAAGCCGAAGAGGTATTTGATTTCAAAGAACCCTATATGAAGAAGCCTTAAGGGGTTCATGAGCGCCCTTCCGTTTCCCCACTTCAGCCCGAATGGAAAGTCCGCGAGAACGAGCTTCGCTCCCCTCTCCTCGGCGAGCTTCACGAGCCTTTCCTCGTCGGGGAAGAGGATCTCCCGGGGTTCTCCATCCAGCGGCTCATATTTCATCCTCGGAAAGGCGTACCTTATTCCAATTACCTCGTAGGGCAGGCTCAACTTCTCCGCGAAGCCGATTAGGGCTTTGGCGTTGAAGCTGAGGAAAATGAGCGTTTTAACGTCTCCCTTCACCTCCGGCCACTTCCGGGGCGGGAAGTTCTTTTCAGCCTCAATGATGGGCAGCAAAAACTCCAGCTCGGTGCCTTTGACGAGTCTCTCAGCTTCCTCCAGCTGTTTCCTCTTTATCTCGAGGTCGAGGTTGGAATAAACGGTCAGCTGCCTGACCTTCAGCCTCTCGCGGAGCTTCCCGATGACGAAGCTGTTGCCAATGATGACACTCTTGTCGGTTCTGTCGTGGGCTATGATGAAGAGCTTGTCGCCCTCTGAATCGTAGCGAACATCATCTATCCTGAACGGGCTGTCCGGGAAGCCGTTCTCGCGCCTTATCTCTCTCACCAGCTCCGAAATCTCGTCGACGGTGAACATGGCAACCACACTTCGCGGCCGGGCTTTTAAGGTTCTCGTCTTAGTTATGTTCCATTTAAGGAACAAAATCTTATAAATTATGGAACAAATTTGGCCATGGTGGGGAAAATGAAGGCTAGGGAGGTAGCGGTCATAGGGATAATGCTAGCTCTATCGCTGATGCTTGACATAATGCCGGTCGAGATGCCCACTGTGTGGGGCATGAAGATTGATCTAGTGGCAGTTCCAATAATCATGGCTTACTTCATTACGGGCTTTAGGGGAGGAGCAATCGCTATAGTCCTTCTGTTCTTGGGACTCAGCATAACTTCTCAGGCTGGATGGCTTGGAGCGATGATGAAAGCGGTGGCGACTTTCTCAGTTCTCCTCGGCCTTGAGGTTGCAAAAAGAGTGGCGGGCTTTAAACTTGAAGGTGTAGGGAGGAGAGAGCTCGTCATGTTTTCGTTGGTTGCTTATTTTATTGGGCTGGCCTTTAGGGTTCCTCTCATGGTCGCTTTGAACTACTATGTGGCCCTACCGATATGGTTTGGCCTCCCCAGGGAAGCCGTGATAGAGACTGTTGAAAACTGGACCCACGTTCCCTTCTGGGTTGCTATCGCGCTTCCAAACGCGATACAGAGTGTTATCGACGTCTTCCTGGGCGTGGCACTAACGATACCCGTGCTAAGGAGAGTGCCTCATATCCTCGATTAAGCTTTTTATGTTCTCTGGTTTTTCTCCCCTATCCCTCAAGTAGCCGTTCCATTTCTCCGCGTACCTGAGGAAGGTCTCATCGCCGGTTTTCACGTACAGCCACACCAAGAGCTTGATGTGAAGCCTGTGGTAGAACTCGCTTGAGGAGTTGTAGATGCTCGCGTACCTGCTCCAGTTCCCAGTATCAAAGAAGGGTAGAGCATTTTTGACGCTCTGAGCACCCTCTATGAAAAACCTGTGGGCCCTTTTATCCCCGGTAACTTTCCAATAGTAGTACAACCCTTGCAGAGCTATTATATGGCCATTCAGGACGAGTTCTTCTGGGTAATATGCGTATTCCAGGTACCAGGGTCCATATTTGGTGTAGGTAACGAAACCGCCTCCGCTTAGTGGGACTTCGAAGGAGTTTAGCAGTAGCCTGGCCGTCCTTAAGTAGGCATTATTCCCGGTCCAGTTATACGCAAGGGCGTAGAGACCGGCCCCGAGCCCTTGGGCGTAGCCTGAAACCCAGGGTATCGAAGAGTTTTGGAACTGAAACCACACCGGGAACTCCGCGTATTCTAGGCCTTTCCATACCCTCTCCTCGAGGAAATGTTTGAGCTCCTTCAGTATCTCTAGGCCCTTTTCTCGCTGTCCTTTGAGGAAGTAGAGGTGAGCCCAGTGGAGGGCAGAAACTGGATAGAGGTTGAAGCCCCTCCCAGGATAATAGACGAAGGGCAGTGAGCTTTTAATGGGCCCTTCCGGGACCTTTATCGTGCCGTAGTAGGGCGATTCGTTCGAAAAAACTAGGGTTAAGTCCTTCTTTCCTGGAGAGTTATAGTGAGAGTAATACCAGTCAGTGGCGATTATATCTTCCCGGTAAGTTTCCACGCCCGCTCTGGTGAGTTTTCCGAGCTTGGCAGTAAGCAGTGCGGCCTTAAGGGGGTAGCTTAGGTCTCTGTATGCCAGTATATAACTGAGATTTTTGCTCTCCCTCCATTTCCTAAGGAATTCTGATTGTAGTCTTTCGTTTCTTTCAAGTTCCGCTCTAAAGTCTTCACCGAGGATATTTTCCAAGACTTTTTCATCACTCTCCATTATCCCCTCCGGAACTTCTTCCCCCACCTTTCCAGTCATTGAGCTATCCTTTTTGAGAATGAAGTTCCCGGGCCTGTGGGTTATTTCCAATGTTATGAGGTACTCCCCTTCGGAGGAGCAGAGAAGTTCCGCACTCCCACTGATGTTGAACTCCACTCCGTTCCAGTTTAGAGCCTTTCCCCTCCCCTTAAACTTAATGAGCCCAGGGTGGCCTTCGTATATCAGAACCGGTTTGTTGGTTTCGTTGAGAATCCTCCCGTTGATCGTGACGTTGAAGACTGCGATTTCAAAACTCGCGCCCTTTTCCTCTATCATGGCGTAGACTTTCACCTCCTCTGAGCAATTTCCTACCCATGCTGCTCCGAGGAGGGAGCCTGTAATGACTACTATCAATAGCAACGTGACTAAGTTTCTTCTCATACCACTCCCGATTAAAATAGGAGTTGGGATTTAAAGCTTTTCTCAGAGGTTGCCCGGTATTTCGTCCCCCTCGATGGTTCTCTCGCAGTAGTGGCAGCGGAGCTTGAGCGGCTCCTTCGAGACTACATGAAACCTTGACTTGACGTACTCCCTGTTGCTGATGCAGTTGGGATTGGGGCATCTTAGAATGTCGAAAATCTCTTCTGGGATCCCCACCCGGAACTTCTCAGTTATTTTGTAGTCCTTCACAATGTTTACCGTTGCGCTTGGGGCTATGAGTGTTATCTTGTTAACCTCTTCTTCGCTGAGGTAGCGCCCCTCAACCTTCACGATGTCCTTTCTGCCGAGCTTCTTGCTTGGAACGTTCGAGGCGATAAGGAGAGTCCCACCGTTGGGCTTCGTTAATCCGAGTATTTCAATGACCTTAAGCCACTTTCCGGCTGGGATATGGTCTATAACGGTTCCCTCTGGGATTACTTCTATCTTAAGCTCGGGCATTCAGAGCACCCCCAGCGTCAGCCCGAGAAGGGCCATTCTCACCGGAACACCGGAGAAGACTTGGCGGAAGTAGAGTGCATGCTCACTCTTGTCCACTTCGGGATGAATTTCATCTACCCTAGGGAGCGGGTGCATGATCTTAAGGCCATCTTTGGCATTTTTGAGGATGGTCTGGTTCACTTGGTAGCTCCCCTTAACCTTCAGGTACTCTTCCTCGTCCGGGAAGCGCTCACGCTGTATCCTTGTTACGTAGAGCACGTTGAGCTCTGGAATTGTGCCTTCCAAGTCAGTCGTCTCGTGCACTTTAACACCTTTCTCGCGGAGCTCCTCCACGATGTGCTTCGGCATCCGCAGGAGCTCGGGAGAAATTAGGTGGAGCTCGACGTCGTAGAAGGCCAGAGCCTCAGCCAGGCTGTGCACTGTCCTCCCGTACTTCAAGTCCCCGAGCAGGCCGATTGTTAATCCATCAATACTACCGAAGGCGCGCTTTATCGTGTAGAGGTCGAGTAGAGTCTGTGTTGGATGTTGGTTACTCCCGTCACCGGCGTTGATTACGGGGATTTCAGCAACTTCGGCCGCCAATCTTGCGGCCCCTTCCGAGGGATGCCTGATAACTATGATGTCGCTGTACTGCTCGACGGTCTTTATTGTATCAGCTAAACTCTCGCCCTTCTTGACGCTCGTGCTTGCCGCCGAGGAGAATCCAATGACTGAGCCACCGAGCCTATGCATCGCGCTCTCGAAACTCAAGCGCGTTCTCGTTGACGGCTCGAAGAACAGCGTGGCCAAGATCTTACCGCGAGCGTAGTCGAGCGAGCCCTTCTTGCTGAGTTCACCCTCAAGCCGTTCAGCAACCTTCAAAACGAACTCGATGTCATCCTTCGAGAACTCCCTTATGCTCACGACATCTCTACCTGTCCAGTCCATAAGTGCCCTTTCAATGTAAAAATCGATGGGTTTTTAAACGTTTTTCAACATAAACTTGTTGAGACAGTGTATTAAGTCGTAGGTGAAAAATTATCATAACTGAATTTTAGGGTGATGGCATGAGGACTCCTAGCGTATACGTAGCCGATGTATTGATGCCCTACCTGCGGGCCAAGGTCGCGGAGAGGCTTTACAGAGAGGGTATAAGACAGGCGAGGATAGCTGATTATCTGGGGATCACGCAGGCAATGGTCAGCAAGTATTTGAGCGGGAAATATCAGGCCCCAGTGGAGTTGCAGGGAGTTCTTGATGAGATCGCAGACGAGGTCGCTAGGGTTATACTCTTTGGAGGTAGCAGAGAAGACGTAATCCTTGTGGCCTCTCGGAGAATTCTCGAGCTCTTCAGAAGGGGCGTCCTTTGCAGGTACTATGCGGAGTACGCTGGAATCAAGGAAGAATCCTGTGTCGAGCTCTTTTCGGCGCCCGATGATACAAAACTTGTTCTAGATTCACTGAGGAAGGCAATTCAGGCTCTTCAAGGCATTGAAGCCTTTTCAGAGCTTATCCCCGAGGTCAGGAGCAACTTTGCCTACGCCCTACCTTTGCCCCGGGGGATCTCCGAGGTTGCGGCAGTGCCGGGCAGGATAACGTCTGTGAGAGGAAAGCTCTTTGCGCTCTCACCGGAGTTCGGGGTCAGTAGGTTCACCGCAGGCATACTGCTCGAACTCTCCAGACTCCGGCCCGAAATTAGGAGCGTGATAAACATCCGGTACGGGAGGGACGTTGAGGCCGCGCTCTCGAAAGGGGCCTTTAGCTTTACAAAAGTTCGAACGGGAGACCTTTCTGAAGAAGACGCTTTGAAGGAGATAGTGAAGCCCTTTGAGACGGCGGTCTATGATGCCATCATCGATGAAGGTGGTGAGGGCGTTGAGCCCCTTGTTTACGTCTTCGGAAAGAATCCGTTGGAGGTCGTGGACAAGATTAGACGGCTGGTAAAGAACCTTTGAGAATGGCGGTGACCATCTGCTATTCATCCTCTTTTTTCTCAACCAGTTCTCAAAACTCCCATAATCTTCAGTTTCTGGAGCGGGAGAAAATACTGCACCTCTCCGGGTTTATAGCGTTGGGTTCTCTTCTGTGCCAGACATGACCGCAAACTTAATGGGTTTTGGGCTGGAGTTCTCTTGGGGGTACTATGAAATACGCAAGGGAGCTCAGGTTTCAGACGAAGGGTGAGATTGACTTAGTGGACATAACTCACGAGGTGGAAAAGGCTATTGAGGAAAGCGGGATAAAGAATGGGCAGGTTCTGGTCTTCGTTCCCGGGGCAACGGGCGCGATAGTCACAATAGAGCATGAGAGTGGCCTGCTTGAGGACTTTAAGCGAACCCTAAGGGAGCTTGTGCCGAAGGGTAGGGGCTACCTTCACGACAGGATAGATGACAACGCCCATAGCCATTTGAGAGCGACCCTTCTTGGAGCCAGCGAGTGCTTCCCGGTCATTGACGGTCGCTTGGTGAGGGGAACCTGGCAGCAGATATTCTTCGTGGAGCTTGACGTCAGGCCGAGGCACAGGAGAGTTGTAGTTCAGGTCATAGGGGAGTGAGAACTCCGGCCTCTCAACCCTTTATAAAGGTTGAGAAGTGTGAGTTCTCAAAATTATAAACCAAGGGTCTCTGGAAGGTAAAATATTGCCAATTCACTCTCGAGGTTTGTCTCATACCGTGTGGAGATGCTTTCAAGTGTCGTCCAGAGTATGCCATAAACCGTGCGTACGTCAGTTCTGCCAATTTTTGGCTCTATTCTGAGGCTGAAAACTAAGTCATGGTTCTCGTTCCTTGCATGCATTCGGACGTAATATATTGAAAAGGTATCATGTGTCATCTGGATTGAGATCTCTCTAATGCCTTTTAAAGGATATAACTTTAGAGAGCTAATTTCAGTGGATTTTCTCCGCAAAAAACCGGATTTGGACGTTTTGAACAGGATTATCCTTTTGTTTGTAATGGCTAAGTGGTCATAAACACCATCAACTTTTACGCGATCTAAAATAGTTATCACGTATTCTCCCGTCATCAAGTATTCATGGAGGTCCATTTCCCTCCTCCCTCCGGGTACTTATAGATTTCCCTCCTCCCGGAGGGTATAATACTGCAAAAAGTGAAGGTGTTGCGTTATTCGCGGGGGGAAAGTGGAAGCCTCATGGCAGCCCTCCGGTAAATGGGGTCCGTGAAATAGTACATCCCTGTGTCCTCGTCCTTCTGCACGATAACGAGCCCTTCGATCAGTGTCGAGAGTAATCTGCTCAGGGTGTCCTCGGATATTCCCGTTTGGGCCATGTCCTTCCATGAGGCACCCAGTGCCAGCAGTTTGATAACAGCCCTAGCCTTTGGACTTCTCCCTTCTAAAAGATGCTCCAGTTCTCTCTCGGCCTCTTTGACGGCTTCATCAATAGTAGTCTTCAGTGCAAGTCCGTGGTCTTTTTCTATGTATCTTTTGACACCGTAGAGGTTCAGCCAGCCGGGCAAAGTGCCGAGCTGTCTGGTGGCTTCCCGAATTTCCCAGTCCTGATACTCAACGCCGAGCCTTTCAAAACCAGTCCTTAGGAACTGCTCTGCGATGGTTTCCTTCCACGGCGCGAGCCTTATCTCTATTGGAGGCCGCCCGAAGAGGGCTTCCCCATAGGTTGCATCGAAGAGCTTCTTCACGACTCCCGAGTAGGATCCGGTGAATATGACGAGAAGGGAGTGGTTTTCGGTGAAGGCCGAACCCAAAGCCTTCAGGAAATGGCTAATTCCCTGGTGGATGCTCTGAACTTCGTCGAGGATGAGAATCGTGTTGTCGAGCTTAAAAAGTGCATCCGAAAGGGCCCTCTTGGCGGAGGCGCTCTTTTTCAGCTTGATTGAAAATCCAATACCTTTCGCCGACGCCGAGACATCGGAGAGGTACTCGGATAGGGCTTCTATCATGGACTTTGGCAACCTTCCCAGTATTTTCTCGGTGGCTTCCCTGAAGGTCTCGGTGTCCCTCAAATCCACGAAGATTACCTTGTACCCGTTGTTACTTGCGAAGGTGTTTGCACCGGCCAAGGCAAGACTTGTTTTCCCCACCATCCTCGGGCCGAGGATGGAGACCCAGCTTCTAGCATTCAGTGCCCGAAGAAGTTTTTCAATCTCCTCACTTCTTCCGAACAACTGCTCTGGTCTCCTCCTCGGCCTCTGGTCGAAAAAGGACTCTCGCTTTGGCATTGATACCCCCCGAAGTACTTCGGGGGGTAGCCTCCTTTAAACCTTTCGTCGGGTGGAGGAAGTAGGGAATAAACAAAGAAAGACATGGCCTAAATCTTGATCGAGAGTTCGGCCTTGTCGCTCTTCTTGAGCTGAATTGCGAGGAGTTGCTTGGTGTAATCTCTGTATCGGAGGTATGTGAATACCATTAAGAAGAAAGCGGTCATTCCCACAAGTGAAAGAATGAAACTGGAGAGTTGTATGACTGTAGACAGAGTAAACCATCCTTTGAGTATGCCCAATAGCAGTAATCCTAGTGCAACTCCCGTTTCTATCCATCTCTCTAGGAATCCATAAAGAGCTTTACGAGACATATTAACTGCGTTTTCATAAACAATTTCTAGCCGTTCTATGTCACTTTTTGCACTTTTTAGACTATTCCATTCATCCTTACACTGCGATAGGATCATCTGAGGATCCATTCTAGGAACTGTTTGGTTATACGTGTCTATTATGCCGGCTGCAAGCATAGGCCCATTGGCGGCTATTATACCTGCTAATATCCTGAGCATCCCACTAGTTCCAGTGTCTCCAAAAGCCCCATACAGGAAAAAGATCCCTGCCACCAGCAGTAGAATGCCGAAAAGAGGGCCGTCTTCATGGGAATAGCTACATGGGTCTCCCATTTCCCTCCTCCCTCCGGGTACTTATAGATTTCCCTCCTCCCGGAGGGTATAATATTTGGGAGCGAAGGCGTTAAATACGTGGAGCGCGAAACCACTTCAGGTGTGAGCATGGAGGGTGTGGAGTATATCTACGACGAGCACGGGAGGATTAGGGGCGTCATAATACCCCCGGAACTCTGGGAGAGGATAAAAACTGAGTTCTTCGAGCCGTCAAAGTACCGGGGCATTTACAGGGGCAAGAAAGACCTTGAAAAAAGCCTCAGGGAGCTGAGGGAGGAATGGGAGAGGAGTTTCTGATCGACACCAACGTTCTCATTTACTACCTTGCGGACGCTATTCCAAAGGAGGAGCTTCCGAAGGTTGAGGAAATCCTCAGGAAGAGCTTCAACGTTTCCATAATCACTAAGATAGAGTTTCTTGGCTGGAAGGGCCATACCCCAGAGGGCTTTGAGAAGTCTAAGGAGTTCATAAGCTTCGCCCATGTGATACCTCTCACCAACGAGATAGCCGACGTTGCCATCGAACTCCGAAGGAAGGTCAGTATAAAGCTTCCTGACGCGGTTATAGCCGCTACGGCACTCCTACACGGCCTAACTCTGGTCACGAGGAACGTCAAAGACTTTGAGAAAGTTAGGGGGCTCAGGATATACAACCCCTTTGAAAAAGTTGATAAGAAGTACTAGACACCTTTGATATCCTCTATACTCATTTTGACGCCTTTGGCTGCGGTCTCTAATTCTAGCCTCTTGGGAGTTTCATTTTGAGGTGTTTTGCTTAATTGTCGGGATGATGACTGATCGAGTGTCCATCTTTAGCGCATCAGAAGCGGTGAAAGGGGGTAATAACCCGCCCAAGTTCATCGGCTCCGCCTTCGGCGGCACTCCCCGGGCAGGGGAAGTTGGGTTTTCTCCCTAAAAGGCTTCCGGTCAGTAAATAAGAGGTTCTTCGTTATAGTCCTTCTCAGTGGCTTTCCCTTCGTACTCACCTTTCCTTTTAACGACAAGGTAGTAGATGAGGGCCCCGAGTATCGTTGTGAGGAAGGCGAGGGTTATCAGATGACCTTCTCAATGTCGCTGCTTGGTGAGGACACCATAAATAACCCAGGCGAGTGCGCCTAACTGGGACCATAATAGGCATCTCAAATGCGTAAATCATTGACCAAAAAAGGCCATCTCGTCAATGGTGACCACCAAAAGAGAGAAGAAGGGTTAGGTCTCTTCGTACTTGCCTTCTCTTTTAACGACGAAGTAGTAGATTATTGCCCCAATCAGGCCCAGGAACAGTGCCACGAGTATCCAGATGACCTTCTGCCCCGTGTTCATCTTCGTCTGCTTTGTCAGGACATCGTAGATAACCCATATAAGGGCAATAAGTCCTATAAGCCCCAGAAGCCAGATAATTCCCATAAATGCAAACATAGTCCCTTCACCTACCATACGAACCACCCGCACAAGATACGAAATAATAGAATAAAAAGGTTTCCCTCAAAAGGGATTACTCCTTCTTGAGCTTCTCACACCTCTCAACCCAGTCCTTGAGCACATCTTTGAGCTTCGGCTCGCCGATTTCCTCGAGCTCATAGCGGACACGAACGGCCGGTTTGTTGAGCTTCATGAACCTGCGGAGGTCAACAGGGGTGCCCATGACGACGACATCAGCGTCAGCCCTGTTGATGGTCTCCTCGAGCTCCTTGATCTGCTTGGCGCCGTATCCCATGGCAGGTAGGATGACGTCGAGGTGGCTGTACTTCTTGTAGGTGTCGATGATCGAGCCGACGGCGTAGGGCCTCGGGTCGATTATCTCGGCAGCTCCGTACTTCTTGGCAGCAATGTAACCGGCACCGTACTTCATGCCGCCGTGGGTAAGCGTTGGTCCATCCTCGACGACTAAGACGCGCTTGCCTTTGATGAGCTCCGGCTTGTCGACGTAGAGCGGTGAGGCACCGTCGATGACTATCGCATTCGGGTTGATCTTCTCGATGTCCTCGCGAACCTTCTGGACGTCGTCGCGGTTGGCAGTGTCAATCTTGTTGATGATTATGACGTCGGCTGAGCGGAAGTTAGTCTCACCGGGGTGGTATTTCAGTTCATGTCCGGGCCTGTGAGGGTCCGTAACCACTATCCAGAGGTCCGGCACGTAGAATGGGAAGTCGTTGTTTCCGCCGTCCCAGAGGATTATGTCAGCTTCTTTCTCGGCCTCCCTCAGAATCTTCTCGTAGTCAACGCCCGCGTAGACGACCATGCCTCTGTCGATGTACGGCTCGTACTCCTCGCGTTCCTCGATGGTGCACTCGTACCTGTCAAGGTCCTCATAGGTGGCGAAGCGCTGGATGATCTGCTTCTTCAGGTCCCCGTAGGGCATTGGGTGTCTAATGGCAACCACCTTGTAGCCCATCTCCTGGAGGAGCTGAGCGACTTTCCTGCTGGTCTGGCTCTTTCCGCAGCCGGTTCTGACAGCTGTTACAGCGACGACCGGCTTGGTGCTCTTGAGCATGGTGCTCTTCGGGCCAAGGAGCCAGAAGTCCGCTCCAGCGCTGTGTGCTCTGCTCGCGAGGTGCATGACATGTTCGTGTGGAACGTCGGAGTATGCAAAGACGACGATGTCGATGTCGTGCTCTTTAATTATCTTTTCGAGGTCATCCTCGTTCCATATTGGAATTCCGTTCGGGTAGAGTTCTCCTGCCAGCTCGGGCGGGTATATTCTCCCCTCGATATCTGGAATCTGGGTAGCGGTGAAAGCTACAACCTCGTATTCAGGGTTATCCCTGAAGAAGGTGTTGAAGTTGTGGAAGTCCCTTCCGGCTGCTCCAAGAATAACAACCCTCTTTCTTTTCTTTTCGGCCATTCAAATCACCTCAAAAACTTTTATTGCAGTCTCCTTTTGATTTTGTCATTTATAACGATTTTTATTGAGAAATGCAAGTGTTTCGCGGGCTTCTTTCGGGACAAGCCTTATAAGCCTGAAAAACCTTCAGCTTCTTTCAGGAAACTTTCTCTCCACATTACCAGAGTGCTGGATAAGGGGATGGGCAGATGGAGGCGGAAGTTAGGACTCATACGGCACTTCATGTGGTGAAAGGTGCTGTTGTGAAGGTTCTGGGTGAAAAGGCCAAGTGGACGGCGGGCGTTTACGTGGACGGGAACCATGGAAGACTAACGGTCAAGTTCGACCGGAAGCCAACGCCGGAGGAGGTTGCCGAGATAGAGCGGCTCGCCAACGGGAAGGTAAAGGAAGAGGTCCCGGTTAAGGTTTACGAGCTGCCTAGGGACGAGGCTGAGGAGCGCTTTGGAGAGGACATGTACGACCTCTTCCCAATCCCACCCGAGGTAAAGACCCTCAAAATCGTGGTCATCGAGGGATGGAACGTCAACGCCTGCAATAAGGAGCACACGAGGACGACGGGAGAAATAGGGGAGATAAAAATCCGGAAAGTCCGTTTCAGGAGGAGTAAGGGGTTGCTGGGGATCAGCTTTGACGTTCTGGACTAGGGGACCATCTCGAAGAGAACCGTGAAGTCGCTGTCGAAGGTGAAGGCCTTTCTTATTTTCAAGCGCTCCATCATGGCAAGGGCCAGCGCGTCTATCATGTCCAGCCCCTTCTTATCTGTGTACTTGAAGAAGAGCTCCCATGCTCTTTCCCAGTCGCCCTCTGTTTCCCTCTCGACGAAGATGAACTTGCTCGACGTGTAGAACCTGTACTGCTCAAGGGCGACGTCCTTTCCAACGTGCTTGCTTACCCCGTTGAGGAACTCCATTAATGTGGGTCTCCCGAGGACGAAGCGCGAACCTCTTGAAACGGCCTCCCTGAAAAAGCTCACCGCCCTCTCGTGTTCGGGGTCATCTCTCGCCAGTAAGGCTATCATTGCACTCGTGTCGAGATAAATCAGCTCTGGTTTCAGTGGCTTCGCCATTCGACCACGCCCCAGTCATCGTCGTGACTGGTTTTCCTGCCCTTGAGCTCCACAACGCCGAAGGCCTTCCATATGGGGTCGTTTTCAACCTCTTCCCGGATTTTCTCCTCGTTCATCTCGACATAGGCCTCTACAGCTTCCCTCAGGACCTCTTTGAGGCTCTTACCCTCCCTCAGGGATATCAGCCTTAGCATGTTATAGAGCTCTTCATCTAACTCAGTCTGCACATGCTTAATGGTTGACATGTAATCACCAAATGCATTTCGAACTTTGTTCCATTTAAGGCTTTCTCATCCACAGTGCCCCCGCCATGCCGAAGTAGGTCGGGCAGGCGTATGCGGAAGCTTTCAGCTCGAATTCCGCAACCCTCATCGCTCCTAACATCATGAGCATCTGCCAGTAGCTGTCCACCAGGGCTTTGCTCACAAGTTCCTCGGGGATTTCTGGGAGTTCATCAAGGCGGTTCTCGTTTATCAGTTGCATAATCAATCGGTCGTATTCCTCGCTCTCCTTCCTGTAGCCATACGGCCCGTTTTCGTCGTGGGCGTGCCCGTGGTCGGCGCTGATTATCAGCGCGATTCTCTTCTCGCTCTCCTCGATGACGCCTCCGAGGACTTCACCGAACCCGATCAGAGTCTCCCTGTTCAAGCTCCTCGCCGGCGTTAGAAGGACGAGGGGCTTCTTCTCGAGGAATTGTAACGGTATCAGTTCCCCCCACGTCAAGGGCCACCTCGAATACCTGCCGCTCCTGCTGGCGAAGTGCAGGTCAACGACCGGGAAGCGGTCTTTCGTCGCCTCGTATATCCTCTCCGCAAGCTCCCTATCGGTCTCCCACTCGCCTGGGAGTTCCTTTCCCTCAAAGCCGAGCCAGGAAACCAGGTGCTCCGCCATCACTATTCCGAGATGGTCGCTCATCCTGACATTGTGGGGGCTTATGAGGACGTAGGAATCAACGTCCCTGAATGCTTCTCCGATTCTCCTTAAAACACCTGCAAGCTTTGCTGTTTCCTCATCTTCCGGCTCCAGAACAGGGTTTCCGTGGGGCATGAGGCTTATTCCCACGAGCATGGGATCACCATCAAGTAATCAAAAGTTGAGGTTCTTAACTGTTCTTCCTAAAAGACAAAATCTACTGAATCATGGAAAACGCTAGGGAGTATGTGGCAAGGTAAAAATATTAAACAAGCCGTGCTCAATGTTTTAGTCCCATTCTAGGTAGATCTCATAATAATTTCTGCCGTTTCCATCCTTGTAAGCGTAGTATAATCTGGAGTGTGTTCCCCAGTCTGTTATCTCAACATGATAATGGGGCCTGTGCCCGGACTCACTTTCTCTGTATGTGCTCACACTGCCAGAGAAACAGACTTGAACTCCGATGCCTCCGCATACCGAGGTTGATATTGAAGTGGTGAGGTACACCCCTCCATTGTCTGAAGGGGCATCAAACAGTATGTTGAATGAGTCCATGTTGTCGGTTTTGTCTCTGTATTCCCTCGGCATTCCTGAGGAAATGCCTCCAGAGTAGTATCCTCCAGGTGTCCCGTGAAAGTTTCTTATGTGGACCGGGGTAAGCGACCATACAGTCCGACACCATGTGTACGTGCAGATTTCTGTCTCCGTAATCCTGTAGTCCACATTGGATGTTATTATACGGACATCTCCATCTGAGACATCTATGCTTCCAGAAATGTCCTTGTCCGTTACAAGGGCAGTTCCGCTGCTCTCCCATCTGTCCTCGTCTGGGAGGCCTCCCCATGTCTCTTGGGAGAAGCTTTCGTATGTTATTGCATCATCTCTCTCAACGACCCAGCTGACCTGCACCCCAGTTATGCTCCTAACGATTGCCGTCTTTATATCTGGGATAGTGAGTGTTCCGTGATCTACTGTTTCTATACTCTCAACGTGGAATCCTCCCTTGGCAGGTTCGTAATGAAGCGGGACTTCCACGTCTAATCTCATCATTGGTTGGGTGGGCTCAAAACTCACAGTGCGTGCTCCCCAGTAGTCTTTGTCCGCCACTATTACTAGGAGAGTTACTGGCCTGAACCTGACTTTTTCAATGGTCTCGGGCTTGCCGTCTATTGTCTCTGTTTCGAGGTAAGTCCCTAGGGGCTTTCTCTCTATCTTGATGGTGGGATTAACGATGCTTCCAGAGTATTTCTGTTCAGGTCTTTGTGAGGTTAGGTCGACTATCACCACCTTTGGATTGGTGAGCTTCTTCTCCGTGTGCATGTTGATCTGTGCGAGCCCGGCAGGTTTTCCTTGGAGCCAGTCGAGGTATGCAGAGTACAGTGCTCCTGCGTTGTCCGGCTGGACCCCATAGGCGGAGGGTACCACAATGGTTATCATCACAGCCACGAGCACCGCAGCTGTTGCGATTCTCTTCTTTCTCGTCAATGGGCCCGCCCCCATCTTTTCATTTTTCTAATGAGTATAATAAAAACTTTCAACAAGTTATAAATTCCGACTGTTATATAAACATTTGGATGGGTTACTGTGTCCAGTTGGTAACCCCTCCTATGGTCTTGAAGAACACGGGGTGGTGAGGCTTCATGAGGAAAACTTCCGGTTGGCAAGTTACGGGCTATTATTTGGGTAACAGGGGAAAAGTTTAAAGGGTAAATTCGAAGCTCAAAAAAGTTTAAGCCTTGCCCCTCAGGATGTTCTCTGCGGCGTAGCGGAGGATGCTCCCAGCCTTGAGATACTTCACTTCTGCCGGCGTCTTGACCTCGGCCCTAACTAAAAACTCGAAGCTTTCCCCGTTTCTCTTGGCAGTAATCTTAACTACCTTCCCGGGTTTCAGCCCGCCGACCTCTATGTCGAAGACCTCGTCTCCCTTGAGCCCCCTTCGGTCCTCTGGATTCAGGAAGGTAAGAGGCAGAATTCCCATTCCGACGAGGTTGCTCCTGTGTATCCTCTCAAAGCTCTCCGCTATCACTGCCTTAACTCCCAGCAAAGCTGGTCCCTTCGCCGCCCAGTCCCTGCTGCTCCCGACACCGTACTGCTTTCCTGCTATTATGATGAGGGGAACCCCCTCTTCCATGTATCTCATCGCGGCATCGTAAACGCTCATCTCTTCACCCGTAGGCCAGTAGACGGTTTTAAAGCGGGCGAAGGTGCCCCTCATCATGACCTCGTGGTTGCTCCTTCTGGCCCCATATGTGTGGAGGTTCTTGACGCCGAGGGAGCGGAGATACCTCCCCGCAGGACTCTCGGGGCTTATGGCATTTGCAGGGCTTATGTCGTCGGTGCTTACCCTGTCTCCAAGGACTATGAGGGCCCTTGCGCCGTCGATCTTCTCGCCGAGGGGCTGGAGCTCGAAGAAGGGCGGCTTTCTTATGTAGGTTGAGTCCGTCCAGGCGTAGGTCTCTCCCTCTGGAGAGTTAAGGGCCTCCCACGCCGGGCTACTGTAGAGGTCGGAGTACTTCTCCCTGAAGAGTTTGTGGCTTATGACCCCAACCAAGGCCCTGACCTCTTCCCTTGAAGGCATCAGGTCGCGGAGGTAAACGGGACGGCCGTTGGGGTCGAAGGCAATGAGTTCCGCCGGGTTGGTTATGCGGCCCGCCACCGCGAAGGCTACTACGAGCGGGGGGCTGGCGAGGTAGGTGTGCTCTATCAGCGGATTCACCCTCCTCCTGAAGTTCCTGTTGCTGCTTATAACGGCCACCCCTTTGACTCCTGTCTTTATCGCCTCCTCGGCTTCCCTCTTCAGGGGCCCGCTGTTCCCTATGCAGGCGGCGCAGGCGAAGCCGTTGACGTGGAAGCCGATGGCCTCGAGGTAGGGCAGGAGGTTGAGCCTCCGTAGGTACTCCACCGCAACCCTGCTTCCTGGGGTGAAGCTTGTCTTAACCCAGGGCTTTGGTTTTAGACCGAGCTCGACGGCCTTTTTGGCGATGAGTGCAGCTGAGATGAGGTTGTAGGGGTTGCTCGTGTTGGTGCAGCTCGCTATCGCGGCGAGGGCGACGAAGCCGTCCTCGAGCTCGAAGCCGTTAATCGTTGCGCGCTTTTCTGCCGGAAAGCTCAGCTCCCGAAGTGGAATTCTATCCTCAGGATGATCCGGACCAGAAACAGAGGGTTCGATTTTTGAGAGGTCTATCCTCACCCTGTCGTCGTACTCAGGCTCGTCCTCGCGGAAGAGGAGGTTTGCCCTGCTGTAAGTATCCACGAGCTCCGCTTTCTCCCTTCCCCTCGTGAGCTCGATGAAGCGGATGGTTTCTTCGTCTATGGGGAAGTAGCCGACGGTCGCCCCGTTTTCGGGCGTCATGTTGGCTATCACAGCCCTGTCAAAAGCGCTCAGGCTCTCCAGGTTGCCGGTGTACTCGAGGAACTTGCCCACAACGCCTTTCTTTCTTAGCTTTTCGGTGACGGTCAGGACTATGTCGGTGGGGGTAACCTCTGGCAAAGGCTCGCCCTCCAGAACGACTCCAACGACCTCCGGAACCGGCATGTAATAGGGCTCTCCCAGGAGGGCGGCCTCGGCCTCTATCCCCCCTACACCCCATCCGAGGACGCCTATCCCGTTCACCATCGGTGTGTGGCTGTCGGTCCCGAGGACCGTGTCTGGGTAGGCTATCCCGTTCTCAAGGAAGACCACCCGGGCGAGGTGTTCCATGTTTATCTGGTGGATTATTCCCTTCCCGGGCGGAACTACGCGGAAGTTCCTGAAGGCCTTTCCGGCCCACTTTAGGAGGGAGTAGCGCTCACCGTTGGCCTCCAGCTCGGTCCTCATGTTCTCCTCAAGGGAGTAGGAAGTGCCGTGGTAGAGGACTATTAGCGAATGGTCTACAACGAGTTCAACCGGGATTCTCGGGTTGACCTCCCCGGGATCGCCCCATCTCTCCGCCACGTGGTCCCTCATGGCCGCCAAATCAACAACGGCCGGAACCCCGGTGTAGTCCTGCATTATTATCCTCGCGGGATGGAATGGTATCTCCCCCCGTCTCTCGGAGAGGTTCGGCAGGAACCCCTCGTTTCCGTTCCTCAGGAGGTTCTCTGCCAGGATCCTCAGGCTGTAGGGGAGCTCGTGAACGTCGTATTCTCTTTCGAGCTTCCTCAGGCTGTAGAACTTGAAGCGGCCGTTGTCCTCAACGTACATCCTCCATCGCCTCCATAACCGCTCCCCCGAACTCCTCCGTTGACAGCCTCCCCCCGAGGTCCGGCGTTCCCCTTCCGCTCTCCACAACTTTTCTAACGGTCCTCCTCATGAGCTCGGTCGCCTCACCCCAGCCGATGTAGTCGAGCAGTAGGGCGGCGCTCAGGATTGCGGCAGAGGGGTTCGCTATCCCCTTCCCCGCTATGTCTGGGGCCGTTCCGTGAACGGGCTCCGCTAGGGCTATCTCGTCGCCGAGGTTCAGTCCGGCGGCCATTCCGAGGCCACCAACCAGGGCAGCGGCCGCGTCGCTCAGATAGTCACCGTTGAGGTTCGGGGTTACTATGATATCGTACTCCCAGGGGCGGATTATTATCTGCTGAAAGGCATTGTCGGCTATCTTGTCGTCCACCAGGATTTTGCCCGGCTTCTTCTCGCCTATGCTCACGACGTCGGAGAACTCCTCGGATGCAACCTCGTAGGCCCACTCCCTGAAGGCCCCCTCCGTGAACTTCATTATGTTGCCCTTGTGCATTATCGTTACCCTCTTCCTCCCCCTCTCCACTGCCCACGTCAGGGCTTTCCTCATTATCCTCTTGGTCCCGAACTCCGATATGGGCTTCACGCCTATTCCGGCATCCTCCCTCAGCTCTATCCCGAACTCCTTCTTCAATAGCTCCCTGAACCTCTTAGCTTCCTCGCCCCCTGCTTTCCACTCTATTCCCGCGTAAACATCCTCCGTGTTCTCGCGGAAGATCACGAGGTCCACTCGGTCAGCGTGTTTGAACGCGGTTGGGGCTCCGTAGTACTGAACCGGCCTGACGTTCGCGTAGAGGTCGAGGAGCTTCCTCAGGGTCACGTTCAGGCTCCTGTGGCCGCTTCCCACTGGAGTCTCAAGGGGTCCCTTCAGGGCCACCTTTGCGAGGGCTATCCCCTTAACGGTCTCCTCCGGAAGCAGGGGGCCTGCTCTGAGGGCCTTCTTTCCTGCCAGGAGCTCCCACCAGACTATTCTCCGCGAGGAATAGGCGAGCTCGACGGCTTTGTCCGCCACCGCCTTAGCCACGCCGATTACCTCTCTCCCTATGCCGTCACCCTCTATGAACGGTATGATCGGCTCGTCTGGAACCTTCAGCCTGCCTTTCTCAACCTCTATGAAATCTCCCTCAGAAGGGCCCATCCCATCACCCCCTCTCCTCTATCGGGACGTATCTCTTGCCTATTTTCCCCACGTACTTCAGGCGGGGCCTTATCAGCCTGTTGTGGCTCAGGTACTCGGCCAAATGGGCCGTCCAGCCGGCTATCCTGCCCATTGCGAAAACCGTCGTGTAGAGCTCGGGCGGTATGTCCAGGGCCCTGAAAACTATCCCTGCCCAGTAGTCGACGTTGATATGAACTCCTTTTTTAGCCAGATGCGTTTCTATCAGCCTTTCAAGGCTCTCGGCAACGGCGAAGAGCTTTGGATCCCCGAGCTCCGAGGCGTAGCGCTTGAATATCCTAGCCCTTGGATCGTAGGTCTTGTAGACGCGGTGGCCCGCTCCCATAACCCTCTTTCCAGCTTTCAGCGTCTCAAAGAACCACCTCTCCGCGTTCTCGGGCGAGCCTATCTCCATGAACTGGTTGAGCGCCTTCTCCACTGCTCCTCCGTGAAGTGGGCCCTTGAGGGCGCCTATTCCAGCAACCACGGCCGAGTAGTAGTCGCTGAGTGTTGAGCCGACGGTCATGACCGTGAAGGCCGATGCATTTATTTCATGCTCTGCGTAGAGGATCAGGGCGACGTCCATTGCCTTCTCGACCTGAGGGCTGGGTTCCTCGCCGTGGAGCATGTAAAGGAAGTTGGCCGAGTGGCTGAGCTTCTCCTTCGGCTCTATGTAGTCCATTCCGTTCTTGACTCTCCAGAGGTTGGCCACGAGAGTGGGCATTTTGGCGGTAATGCTTAGTCCTTTTCTATAAACATCCTCCTGAGAAACGCTTGGTTCGCCGTCAAGGTTGCCCATATAGGAGACGAGAGTCCTGAGAGCCCCCATGGGGTGAACCCTCTTGGGAAGCATCTCCATGAGCTCTAGGACTTCTTCTGGGAGATCCCTCTGTTCAGCGAGTTTGTTCCTGAAGTCCTCCAGCTCCCGCATTTTTGGGAGCATCCCATACCAGAGAAGGTAGGTCACTTCTTCATAGGAACTTTTTTCGGGCAACTCCGTTATGTCATACCCCCTGTAGTAGAGTTCCCCTCTTTTCTCATCAATGTAGCATATGGAGGAGGTGTCGAGGTAGACACCTTCTAAGCCTTCCTCCTCGCATCCCATGGTACCACCGGGTGATAGAAAAGTGCGTGCTTTATATCTTTAGCGGCTTTCTTTTTGTAAATCTGCCGAGTTTACTTTCTTTTTTAAATTTTTAGACCATATTGTTTTTCTATTTTTCAAATTTAAATTTTATATTCTCTCTTTAAACTCTATGCCCCCAGTTCTCTCTGTGGCGTCAGCACTAGGCCTAGAAATGCATTTATAGGGCCCAACCCCTGTATGGGAAAGTTGGCAGTTTGGGAACTTGTGGGGTGCAGGATTCCATGAAGGTTTGTACTCAAAGGTGACTGTGTTGAAGATTCTTGAGAGCAACTTGGGAAAGCAATTCCGAAAAGGGTGTGGAAACCTGTGAATTGCCAATATGGGGAAATGGAGGTTAATTTTGCCCTCTGACACAATTTTCAAGTTTTTCCAGGGGGCATTCCGCCGCACTTCCAGACTGTGAATTCCTGAGAGTTTTTAGACCCGAGCCGGTTAGTATGGAGACAACTTTAGAACTCTCTGGGAGGTTAAGCTTTCCAAGAGCGGCTATCCCTGTTGCACTGGCAGGTTGGACGAAGAGGCCATCTTCGGCGAGTTTTCTTTGGGCCTCAACGATTTCGCCATCGGAGACGGTAACGCAAAGCCAGTTGAAGTCCCGAAGCAGTTTTAGAACCGCGTTCCCGCTCGGAGGGTACGGATTCGTTATGGCTTTCGCTATCGTATCTGGCTTTTCGAAGCGCTCTATCCTCGGTTTTCCCTCTTCAAACGCCTTGCATATCGGGGAACATCCTTCAGCCTGAACCGTCACTAGAGTCGGCAATTCTTCTATCAGACGGCTCTCCCTCAGCTCGATGAAGCCCTTGGCTATACCCCTGAAGAGCCCGCCGGAGCTGCTCGGGATCAGAACGTAGTCTGGGCTTAACTCCTCAGCCATCTCGAAGGCTATTCCTTTATAGCCCTCTATCCTGAAGGGATTGTCCGAGTTAATGAAGTAGATGCCAAGCTTTTCTCCTAATCTCAGGCTCTCGAAGTAGAGTCTCCCGTAGTCCCCAAGAACCCTTATCACATCAGCACCATAAGCGGAAATTGCCTTCAGTTTTTCTTCGCTCGCGCTTTCGGAAACGAGGATTTTGGCGTTAAGGCCGAAGCGCGATGCGTAGGCTGAAACGCTGGCTGCCATGTTGCCCGTCGAGACCGTTCCAACGGTTTTATAGCCGGCCTTGAGGGCATAGCTCATTGCCAGGAAAGTCCCCCTATCCTTGAAGCTCCAGGTTGGATTCACCGTTTCGTTCTTGAGGTAGAGCCTTATCCCGAGCTCCCTTCCAATTTTTGATTTTATGAGAGGTGTATCGCCCTCGCCGAGCGATAGTTCGAGGAGAGGTTCCACAGGCCAGAAGTCCCAGAACCGCTCCCAGACGGTTTTTCCTAGATAGGGCTCTCCTTTAAAGAGGTCGAATTCGACCGGCTCACCGCAGGAGCACCGCTGAGCCGGTTCATCATAGGTCCTTCCGCAGATGGGACATCTAAGCTTCACTCCGGACCCTCCTCGAGGCCTTCAGGAGGACGGTTTTACCTTCAATCCTTATCGTGTAGGTTGCGTAGGTGTTCCCCTTGGCGAGTTTTTCAAGGGTCTCTCCAAAGATCTCTGCGGCGCTCTCGTTGGAGAACTTCACCTTCCAAAGGAGAATGTAGTGAGTGCCGTTGGTGGCGAGAATGAGACGATCGCCGAGCCAGGCGCTCGAGACGTTCCAAGCCGTTTCGTTGTCCTCCTTTGCGACGTCCCTGAGGAGGACGTAGACGTAGAACTCCCCCATTCTGTCGTCCCTCATCACGCTCCAGTTCTCTGGGACTTCCAGAGAGATGGTGACCGGCCTCACGTTGTTTAGGTAGAGCTCGGGGTGCATTATCTGGGCCGTTGAGCCTGGGTAGTGTGTGTAGGCTTCATTGACAAGCTTCCAACCGCCTTTGTCGTATAGGTAGCGAACGAATTGGTCCCCGAAGACGTAGGGGAAGATGTGGAGGTCAGTTATTGGATCTCCGCTGAGGGAGTGTATCTTGTGGATGGGAATTCCGTTTCTCTGGCAGTACATGTCTGCCACTAGATCGGCGTCGCCCTCCACCAACGCCTGAACCGCGAGGGTTCCATCGGTCGTGTTTGCCCCGTATTTTGCGTTGAACCACTGTTTTTGGAGAACATGGACGCTCTCATGGGCTATTGTCCGCTTTGCTGTTGCTTCGTTCCCCAAGAAGTTCTCTCTGATGATATATATTCTGTCTCCAACGGTAGCCGCTATCCACCCGGCACTCCTTTCCCTTTCCTCCTTTAGGAACTGGTAGTCCGGTGGAAGAAGAAAAGTCATCTTGTACGTGAGTTCTTCGATTTTCAACCTTTCTATGTCGGGTTTAGAAGGCTTCGACATAGCAAGAGCCTGGGCTTTTGAGATGACTATGATCTGCGGCTCCTCTTTAAAGTAAAGTCCCCTTATCTCTTGGACCTGTTTTAGGATCTCCGCTACTTCGTTCAGGACGTTATCACCAGAGTACGCTAATTCAACGGACGAATACAGGGAGAGTGCTAAGATCAGGACCAAAGCCATAGATAGGAGGGTTTTTTTACTCATGGTTAGGTGTATGGAAGAAGGGGTTAAAAAGAGATTTGGTGCAACTTTAGAACTCGACGAACTCTTCGCTCATGCCCTCCTTAGTAATCACTATCACCTGCACCTTTCTGTCGCCGGTATATACGTCTCTTTTCCCGGCGGTTTTAACTGCCCTGACCGCGAGTTCCTTCGCTTCCTTGACGCCCATATCCTTCTTAAAGCCGTCCTCGAGAACGGCTATGGCGAAGGGACTCCCCGAGCCCGTGGCGGTATAATCGTCGAAGACGAGGCCCCCGAGTGGATCGAGATTAGCTAAAGTCGGTTCGTCGACGCAGCCCCCTATGATGATCTGAACCATGTAGGGGAACCACTTGTTTTCGTTGAGTATGTTACTCAGGAGGTTCGCCATGGCTTTTGTGTTCATCTCCCTGTTCCAGGTGAAGCGATAGTACCGGGCTTCCGCCTCGAGCATCCTCGCTAAAGCCTGTACGTCTCCAACGCTCCCCGCTGTGGTTATCGCTATCCTGTCGGTGATGGGAACTATTTTCTTGATGTTGAGGGTCTCAACCATATGGTCTAGGGATGCTTGAGTATCGGCCGCGAGAACAACACCGTCCCGGGCTTTTATTCCCACGGTTGTGGTTCCGGTCTTCTTGGTTTCCATTTTCTCACCCTCACTCTGATAGTGCCACCCGGTTTTAAACCTTGCTAAGGCCTGCTATGAGAAGTATCTTACCTCCAACTTCAACTATATCAGCCCTTATACCGTAGACTTCTTCAAGGATTTTGGGTTCGAGGTTATCAGGCTTTCCCTCCCACACCTTTTTTCCCTCATTCAAGACGAGAAGTCTGTCTGCGTATCCCAATGCTAGGTTGACATCGTGAAGAACCGCGACAATTATCTTTTCCTCCTTAAGTTCTTTTAGCAGCTCCATGACGAGAAGGGCATGGTTTACATCAAGGTGGCTGGTGGGCTCGTCGAGGAGTATAACCTCACTTCCTTGGGCCAGAGCCCTTGCGATCAGTGCCATCTGGTACTCACCCCCGGAAAGGAAAGTTATCGGCTCCCTGCGCCTCTCCCAGAGTCCTACCCGTTTCAAGGCGCTCTCTACGTCGCCTCTCGTCGTATAAGTGGCCATTTCCACGAACTCCTCGATGGTGAAGGCAAACTCCGGAAGGGACGTCTGCGGGACGTAGGTTATCAATTTGGCCCTCTCTCGGGGCTTCATACTCGTGAGCTCTCTACCGTTGAGGCTGACCGTTCCATCACCATTGAGTATGCCGACCATGCACTTGAGTAGGGTGCTTTTTCCGGCCCCATTTGGCCCTATTATTGCCAGCAGTTCCCCCCGATCAGTTGAGAACTCCACGTCATCGAGAGCCATTCTGCTTCCGTAGGAAAATGAGAGCTTTACCTTGAGGGTCATCTCATCAACTCCCCCCTCTTGTGCTTTAAGAGAAGGTACATGAAAAGTGGGGCACCCATCATGGCCGTTATTATGCCAACGGGCAGCTCGGTGGGACTTGCAATAGTTCTCGCGAGAAGATCGGCTATAACAAGGAGAGAACCTCCGAAGAGTGCCGTCGCAGGGGTCAGTTCCCTATGGTTTGGTCCGAGGAGGAGGCGCATTATATGGGGGCTTACCAGTCCAATAAAGCCTATTATCCCGGCCGTTGCGACGGCAAAGGCCGTTAGGAATGCTATAACGCCGATGACTAGTTTTCTGTAGAGGTGCAGGTCGAGGCCAAGGGCTATACTCTCCTCACCAAGCAGGAGGAGGTTGAGCTCGCGCCACTTGAGGATGAGGAAGAGCAGGCCGAGGAGGGTGACAATGAACATCTCTGCAACATCGCCCCATCCGCTGCCGTTGAAGGTCCCCATGAGCCACATCCACGTCACAGTAGCTTTGTCTTGTCGGCTTATGATAAGGTACCACGTTACAGCACTGGCAAGGAAGCCGTAGGCTATTCCTGCTAGGAGGAGCGTGTCGACCGGGATTTTACCGTCCACCTTGGCTACGTTGTAGACGGCAAAGACTGAGGCCAGTGAGAAGACTAGGGCTAATAGTCCCATATGCTCCGGCCAGTATATCGCCCCGAGGGCGCCTCCCATGCCAGCACCGGCGCTGATGCCGATGATGTATGGATCCGCTAGGGGGTTCTTGAAGAGGGCTTGGGATGCTACTCCTGCTGAGGCGAGGGCAACCCCAACGAGGTATGCCAGAAGAACACGCGGCAGGCGGAGTTCCCACACGATGATGTAATATTTAGGCTGCTCACCGGGGTTTATGGAATGAAAGGCCAGTGCAAGGGCGGATTTTAATCCATAGGTGATGCTTTCACTGACATCCGCGGCGCTGACGTGGACAGAACCTATGTAAACTCCAAGGAACATGGACAGCAGTGAGAGTGTAATGAGAGCGGGCGGCCACTTTCTCATGATGTCGGATTATTTGTCCAGCGGTTTAAAGGTTTTGGGTCGGCTAGGAATTCGATCATCATCTGGGGTCAGACTCGGGAATGCTCGTCTCGTTGGGTGGTTCCCCATCCCAATCCCCTCAATCCTTAAAAGCTTTGATGAGTAGTCTATAATATGAGCACCTCCTACAGAGAACTCGGCGGGAAAATCCCCCTAACCATGGTCGTCATAAGGCCCGTCAGACTCTTTGACATACCTGATGTCATGCGCATCGAGCGCGCTTCTTTTAGGGAGGAGTACCCGAGGGGTGTTTTTCTCACCTTCCTTGAAAGCAATCCGGATACCTTTCTTGTTGCTGAGTACAATGGAAGGGTTATAGGCTACGTAATGGCCTACCTCAGACCGGATCTCGAGGGCCACATCATGAGCATAGCTGTTGATCCAGATTACAGAGGCATGGGAATCGGCTCAACTCTTCTGAGCGAGGTGATAGAGCGTCTTATAAAGAAGGGGGCCCGATACATAGGTCTTGAGGTTCGTGTTAGCAACCTCGGGGCCATAGCCCTCTACGAGAGGTTCGGCTTCAGGAAGATCAAGAGGATAATAGGCTACTACGCAGATGGCGAGGACGCCTACTACATGCTCCTCCCAGCGGATGAGTGGGGTGGGCGGAATTGAAGGAGCCGATAGTCTTTTACCTGAGCGGCGACAGGGTCTTCAGCGAGCGCGAAAAGGCGATAAACCAGTTCTACAACAAGCGCTACTTCGGAGAGGTGGTCAACGGGAAGCTCTTCCTCTCTCTGATTGAAGCCGCTTATCTTCTCGAAAAGGGGAAGATAAGGGTCTTCGACGGCGAGAATGAACTGTCGTTCCAGGATTTAGTTGAACTCGGCCGGAAAAGGGACGACCAGTTCGATATAAAGCTCCTCGTCTACACGGATTTGCGCGATAGGGGATACACAGTGAAGTCCGCCCTAAAGTTCGGCTCCCACTTCCGCGTTTACAGGCGGGGAATGGACGAGCACTCCCAGTGGCTCGTCTGGGTCGTTCCCGAGAACCTTCGCTTCTCTCCGAACGACATAACGGCACGGGTTAGAGTTGCCCACGGCGTCAGGAAGAACATGATCATGGCCGTCGTCGATGAGGACAACGACGTGGTTTATTACAAGATCGAGTGGGTTAAGTTCTGAGGCCTTATCCTCTCAGCCCCCTTAATTCCGTCACGACATTCCGGACCCACCCTGGAAGTTCTTCAAAGGGAACGATCTCAACGCTGACGTTCTCTGACGTTAAACTGACCCTCGCAACAGCGAACTCTTCTCCTGGGAATGGAAGCGTGGACGTTATGTTGGAGCTATTCGTCCCAGTGCTCTTTCCATTGCCTCCGATTGAGTAGTAAAGCCGAACGGTGAGGTTGCTCACGTTGTAGGTTATAAGGTTGGCATCGGACGGTAGTTTTCCACTCTCCTCGACCAGTGACCGGGCCATGTCGAGTGCCTTTCCGGTGTAGACGAGGTAGTCGCTGTAAGAAATCTCCTTAATTTTCAGTATCTTACCGTTTTCAGCCCTAATCACTTGGTAATAGCGCGTTCCGTCGCTGGTGTTGACTTGGTAATACTCATAGTAGGTTGAGTTTCCTAGAAAGATACCGCCGAGGGTGTGTGGATGGCTGGCGATTAGGGCGTTGAAGTCGGTATTGTTGGTTGTATGGCAATGATGCGATAATATAATGGCCGCGATCAGAAGGATTACGGCCACTTGTTCCTTTTTCATTGCATTTTCCTCCGTTCTCTCGGGATAACCCGTGCATGGGCGATGGTTACTTGCCCACAGGATGGAGTAGCCTGTTAGCGGTGAAGTCTATGTAAACAGCCGCCAACAGCATGAGGAGGAGCACTGTGATAGCAATCGCAATGGTTCTCAGGCTCGTTTTCCCCTCGCCCCTGAGCAGGTACAACTTACCCCCTCCAAGGGCGGTCATTATTACCGCGAAGACGCTCAGCAGGTGGTTGTTGGTGAAGTAACCAGTCTTGAGTACGAACAGTCCGCCGAAGAGGGCAATCACCACCACGGGCAGGATGGTGAGAGTCCTGTCAATCCGCTGGCTGAGTGAGACAGACTCCATTCCGCTCCCTCCGTTTTATTTTTGGTCCACAGGTGATCACCCCCATATGCTTCAATACGAATGCCAGGATGAGCTCTATAACGAGGCCAATGAGAGCAAAGTATTCTCCTTTTATATCGACGATGAAAGCCGGGCCAAGCCAGAGGGTCGTGAAGAGACCTATCGCGGTGATGTCCCTCTTTGGGACACTCCCCTCAAGGTATCCACCCAGCATGACCATAAACACAATCCCGCCGACCTCAATCCATGTTAAGGGCCGGCTAACTTCCCTTGGAATGTTAAACAGTGCCAGCAGAAAAAGGAGGAGAAAGTAGAGGAGGGGTAATAGCAAACTCCAGCGCTTCATTGTCTCACCTCAGTTTTCAGTCTGTCCTCTTTCTTCCGGAACTTTCCCCCATAGAAACCCGATAATAAGTTCTACAACAAGTCCGGCCGCCACAAGAAGTTGCCATGATGCTGTCCTGCCCACATAAGATACTCCCGCCCATGCCAGGGTGAAAACCCCGAGAAGTATTACAATGGTCTTCGAGGCCTCTCCATCTAAGTATGAGCCTACCGTTGCCATAAAAACCGCCCCGCCGATTAGAATCCAGAAATGAAAGGTGTTCAGTGATCGAATCGACAGAGCTCTTAACATGAACCAGCATACTAAAAAGTAAAGGATTGGCAAAACCACCCTCCAAGACTTCACGCTTGTCCCTCCGGGGGATTTCGTAAATCTCCATACCCCTGTGGTTCATCAGGCCCAAAAGCAAGAGCCGCTGATCCCAAGCTCCGCCTATTTTTGCCCCAATTGCTGCGGTAAATACAACGGGTGCTGCATAAGCCAGTACCTGGGAAGAGCTCTGGCTGAAGTGATAATGAATTAATTTGTGGCCGAATATCTTGACACTGTCCCGGGGTTCAATTCCGTAGTGCTCGTAATCCAGGTGGGGGTACTTTATCATGTAACCCTTGACAAAGTACACTCCGTCCCACAAATAGGGTCTCGGTTTGAAGTAAGTGTTGAGGGTTTTAGATTCTTTGCTTAGGACATGCTGTGATATTAACTGCTTTGTTCTCAACCCTGGGGCTATCATGTTTATTGGAGTCACTGCGGAGTAAGTGGCTCCAGAAGCATCTTTGACACCCAACAGGTACGAATTACCAATCTTGATGGACGTTATGTGAACAACTTCGAGTATCTCGCTTGTGGTTGTGTTCTTGATGACTATCTTTGCCTCTCTGCCAGTGGTCCTGTAGTCGATTAATAGGTCGCCGAAAGTGAAGACCTGTCGGGTTGGTGTATCCACAAGGAGCTTGGCTTGGAGGTCCTTCATAAACACTACCTTTGCGTGGCTATTTTGGACAGGACTTGATGTTGCCACTGCACTCCCAGCAGTCACTCCGACCATCAGCAGTCCCAATAGGACTGCGAACAACTGCTTCCACTTCACGAGGTTTGTCTCCCCAATAGTTGTACAATATTAATTGTGCAACTTCCATTTATAAGTTTTTCCATTAGTACTAAGTAAGAATTCCTGTCGTTTTTTGTCTGGCGTAAATTTATTTTGAGTTGTATTTTCTTCGTTAGAATAATAAAAAGAAGCCTGAGTAAAGAAGTTGCACGGTGATGCAACCAGTGAGGTTTGGCCATAACCGGTTTGTGCGCCGATTAGGAGAGAAAAAAGAATAACAAAAACCTCACTTCAAAAATCCAGTCTTCTTCCCGAGGTCCTCGAAGGCGTCTATCACGTACTGTAAATCCTCCTTGGTGTGCGCCGCTGAGGGCTCGAGCCTTATTCTTGCCGTTCCGAGCGGGACCGTCGGATAGACTATCGCCTGTGCGAAGATGTTGTACTCCTCGTACAGTCTCTTTGAGAACTCCTGGGCGAGTTTCTCGTCGTAGAGCATGACCGGGGTGATTGGGTGCTTTGTGTTGCCGAGGTCGTAGCCTAATTCGCGTAACCCGTTCTGGAGGAAGTGGGTGTTGTCCCAGAGCTTCCTGACGAGTTCGTCGCTCCTCTGGAGTATCTCCACTGCGGCTATTGCGGCGGCAACGTCCGGTGGGTTCGGTGCGCTTGAGAAGAGGAACGGCCTTCCGCGCTGTCTCAGGTACTCGATAGCCTCCTCCGGGCCGGCTACATAGCCGCCTATGACTCCGAAGGCCTTGCTGAGCGTTCCCATCTCGAAGTCGACCTTGTCGTGGAGCTTGAAGTGGTCAACGATACCCCTTCCGCTGTCACCGAGAACGCCCTCACCGTGGGCGTCGTCTATGTAGAGCATTGCATCGTACTGCTCCGCCAGCTCCGCCATCTCGGGAACCGGGGCTAGGTCGCCGTCCATAGAAAAGACGCCATCGCTCACGATGATTTTCTTCTTCTTGTCCTTGTTCTCCTCCAGTCTCTTCTTGAGATCCTCCATGTCGAGGTGCTTGTATATAACCTTCGGCGCGCCGCTGAGGCGCATTCCGTCTATGATGCTTGCATGGTTGAGTTCCTCGCTGATGAAGACACCGTTGTCTTTCTTGGTGAGGAGGGCGCTCAAAGCTCCGAGGTTGGCGTTGTAGCCGCTCTGGAAGAGGATAGCCGCTTCCCTCTTCTTGAACTTGGCGAGCTTTTCTTCAAGCTCAACGTGGAGCTCCATGGTTCCGGCTATTGTCCTTACCGCTCCGGCACCGACACCGTAGTCTAGGATGGCCCTTATTGCCGCGTACCTTATCTCCGGATGGGCCGCTAGTCCAAGGTAGTTGTTGGAGCACATGTTGAGAACCTTCTTTCCATCCACCACGACCCAGGGTCCCTGGGCACTCTCGAGCTTTCTTATGGTCACGTAGAGGCCTTTATTCTTAAGCTCTTGAAGCTCCTCCCTAATCCACTCAAGCTTCCCCATGAGAACCACCGATTACATTTGGTCATCGTCGTATAAAAGTTTTGCACCACTTCAGTGCAATCTCAGGAGGAGGGCCGCGAGGGTTAGGACAAGGAGGGTAACGCTTCCTCCGACGTCCAGCTCGTAGTCGTGCCTCGGGTCCGGATAGTGTTCTATAGTCCTGATCGAGATCCCAAACCCCGAGGGACCGCCGCGGGCGGTTATCTCAATTCCCCATCCCTTTCTCGCGAGAGGATATACTGGAGGGATAACCCCGGTGAAGAAGTCTAAGAAGAGGTGGCTGAGCCATCCGAGGGAGAAGAGTAGGGTGTATGGGTTTCCCCAGAGGTAGGCCACTACAAAAGCCGGAATGGCAAGGAGGAGGGAGTGGAAGTAGGAGCGGTGCTCCCTGGTGAAGGCGTCAAGGTCGGGGAAGGTTGCACCGATGACGAGAACCAGAACTCCGGCCAGGGTTGGTTCTCGGGAGAGGGCCAGGTAGAGGAGAACCGGAATGGATGCGTGCTCAAGGGGGTCCATGGAACTACCTCCCGCGCTGGTTTATAAGGTTATCTAACCTCCGAGCGCCCGTAGATAAAGAGGGCGGCCAGGAGATAGGGGGATGATGCCACCATGGAGAGGATGAGCCCTTCCCCGGGCGGCCTGATGCCTATAGTTGCTAAAAAAGGCCCGAGAGTTGGCATAATGAATGGCCAGATGGAGCCGGTTTTACCTAGGAGAGCCAATCCCATCGGGGCGAAGAGGAGGGCAAAGCCGGCTGTCACTGCGCCTATCCCTCGGGCCCATCCCCGTATAATGGTCCCGACGAAAACCCCGACCGCTGAGAGGGGGAGAAGGTAGCCGAGGGCCACCACAGCGCCGTTTAAGACGTCTACGGCGGATGACTTTAGGAGGACCATAATGGAACCCGCTAAGAGCACGAGCATTGAAAGCGTTAGGGCTGCTATAAGATGCTCTATGAGCGCCCTTCTTCTTCGTACTGGCTTGGAGAGGAGCAAAACGTCGCCCGGAACCTGGGATGAAATGCTCGTTGAGAAGAGGGCGAAGAGCATGCTGAGCATGAAGAAGTAGGCTGTGATGCTTCCCTTCCCTCCGTTTCCGGTCTCTATGAAAAGGATCCCTGCAAACAGCGCTCCAACCATCATGAGGACGGCACTCTTAGCGCTTATCAACCTCCTTGCCTGAAGGCGGAAGACCCACATGATAGGACCTCCGTGTTACGTCTTAAAAGAGTTATCCTCGAGCACAACATTTAACTATCCCTGTCCCCCAATCTAAATCCGGAAGGGTGATAGCTATGCCAGAGGAACTTCACGAGGTTAAGGTTCTCGAGAAGCCGTGGGTTGAAAAGTACAGGCCCCAGAGGCTCGACGAGATCGTCGGTCAGGAGCACATCGTCAAGAGGCTCAAGCATTACGCAAAAACCGGCTCGATGCCGCACCTTCTCTTTGCTGGTCCTCCTGGTGTTGGAAAGACGACCGCAGCTTTAGCCCTCGCCAGGGAGCTCTTCGGTGAGAACTGGCGTCACAACTTCCTCGAGCTGAACGCGAGCGACGAGCGCGGAATAAACGTCATCCGCGAGAAGGTGAAGGAATTTGCGAGAACCAAACCGGTCGCCGGAGCCAGCTTCAAGATAATCTTTCTGGATGAAGCGGATGCCCTAACGCAGGACGCCCAGCAGGCCCTCAGAAGAACGATGGAGATGTTCTCTAACAACGTGCGCTTCATTTTGAGCTGTAACTATTCCTCCAAGATCATAGAGCCGATACAGTCGAGGTGTGCCATCTTCCGATTCAGGCCGCTGAGCGACGAGGACATAGCGAAGCGCATCAAATACATAGCCGAGAACGAGGGGCTTGAGCTGACGGAGGACGGCCTTCAGGCTATCCTCTACGTGGCAGAGGGCGACCTTAGGAGGGCAATCAACGTCCTTCAGACTGCTGCAGCGCTAGACAAGAAAATAACGGACGAGAACGTATTCCTCGTTGCCAGCAGGGCTCGTCCAGAGGACGTCCGCGAGATGATGAAGCTCGCTTTGGAGGGCAACTTCCTCAAGGCAAGGGACAGGCTGAGGGAAATCCTTCTCAAGCAGGGGCTCAGTGGTGAGGACATACTCATCCAGATGCACAAGGAGGTCTTCAACCTGCCGATTCCAGAGGACAGAAAGGTTGCCTTAGCGGACAAGATAGGGGAGTACAACTTCCGCCTCGTTGAAGGGGCCAACGAGATGATTCAGCTCGAGGCTTTACTGGCCCAGTTCACGATTATGGGCAAGTGATGGAAATGATGCCCTGGGTCGAGAAGTACCGGCCGAGAAGGCTGAGCGAGATAGTCAATCAGGAAAAGGCCATAGAGCAGGTAAAGGCGTGGATAGAGGCGTGGCTTCACGGACATCCTCCAAAGAAGAAGGCGTTGATCCTGGCAGGCCCGCCGGGTGTAGGAAAGACGACCACCGTCTACGCCCTCGCTAATGAATACGGCTTTGAGGTCATAGAGCTCAACGCGAGCGACGACAGGACGTACTCGATGATAGAGCGCTACGTTCAAGCTGCCTACACGATGGACATTCTCGGAAAGCACAGGAAGCTAATCTTTCTGGATGAAGCTGACAACATCGAGCAGAGCGGCGCTAAAGAGATAGCGAAGCTCATAGACAAGGCCAGAAACCCAATAATAATGAGCGCCAACCACTACTGGGAGGTGCCGAGGGAGATAAGGGCCAAGGCCCAGATAGTCGAGTACAAGCGCCTCACCCAAAGGGACATAATGCGCGCCCTGATAAGGATTCTCAAGGCCGAAGGCCTCACGGTTCCAAAGGAAGTGCTCCAGGAGATAGCGAAGCACGCCAACGGTGATTTGAGGGCGGCAATCAACGACCTCCAGACCGTAGTTACTGGCGGTGTGGAGGACGCCAAGTACGTCTTGGCGTACCGCGATGTGGAGAAGAGCGTTTTCCAGGCGTTAGCTCAGGTCTTCGCAACGGACAACGCCAAGAAAGCAAAGCTTGCAACGCTCGGCGTTGATATGTTCCCCAACGAGCTCCTCCTGTGGATCGACGAGAACGTGCCCTACGTCTACTACAAGCCGGAGGACATAGCTCGCGCTTATGAGGCCCTGAGCCGGGCCGACATCTACCTGGCCAGGGCGCAGAGGACCGGAAACTACTCCCTCTGGAAATATGCAACGGACATGATGACGGCTGGTGTTGCCGTTGCAGGCGTCAAGAAGAAGGGCTTTGTGAGGATTTACCCGCCGAAGACCATTAAGCTCCTCACCGAGAGCAAGGCGGAGAGAACGCTGAGGGATTCGATAGTCAAGAAGATAATGAAAGAGATGCACATGGCAAAGCTCGAAGCGTTGGAGACCCTCCACTACCTCAGGGTCATCTTCGAGAACAACCCAGATTTAGCCGCCCACTTCGTAGTTTACCTCGACCTTGATTTAAAGGAGGTCGAGTTCTTGGCCGGGGATTCAGAGAGGGCAAAGAGCATATGGGGCAAGAGCATGAACATCGAGAAGAAGCTCAAGGAGAAGGGCGAGCTTGAGGCCAGGGTCAGCGAAGCCGGAAAGGGGCTTGAAGAGGCTGAAGTAACCGCAAAGGAAGAGGAGGTAGGGGAAGCCGGAACTGGGGAAGAGGAGATAAGCGAGGGGGAGCTCAAAGAGGCGGAGGAGGAAATGGAAGCCGTTGAAAAGCCCAAAAAGGGAAAGGACGAGAAGAAGGGCAAGCAGGCGACGCTGTTTGAGTTTCTGGGGAAGTGAGTTTTAGTTTTTGTATTCTTTGCAATACAGATTTTGGGTGTTTTTGTATTCTGCCGAATATAACCTGCCGAGATGTGGGGGTTGAGGGCCAGGCCTCTTTCACTGAGTTGGGGGATCCTGCCCTCTATTCTCGGATCTCAACGTCAGCGCAGACTTTGAAGACCCTTGGTTTAAACTCGCTGACCTTCTTCACCCCAACGTCGCACTCCTTTTCCTGGAGGGCGCACTCCTTGATTATCCTCTCCTTGAAGTCGCCAATCTCTCCCCCGCTCACGAAGTCGTAGTAGTGGAGCCATTTCTCCGCTTTGCTCAGAGTTAATGCCAAGGCATCAACGCCCCTCGGAGTTGGGCTTATCACGCGGTCATAGGTTGGAAGCTCCGGGAGGACCTCGAAGGCATCTCCGTGGATGAACTCTATCTTTCCTTTCAAGCGCTTCCTGTTGCGCTCGATGTTCTCCAAACCCAGTTCGTAGGCCTCCCTGTTCAGCTCGATCGCCGTGATTTTTACCTTCCTGTACCGCGCTATGACGAGAGCGTACGGCAGGACTCCGGCGAAGGGTATTAGGATCCTCTCGCCGTCTTTTACGAGCTGGGCAAGGCGATATCTTTCCCCCTTCATCCTCGGGTTGAAGAAGGCCTTGGAGAGATCGACCTTGATTTCAACTCCGTTTTCCCTGTGGACTGTTTCAAGCCTCTCCTCGCCCCAGATTATTGAGTACTCCCTTATTCTGAACTTTCCCTCGTGGAAGCCCTTCTTCGCTACAACCTTTAGAAATGGATGCACCTTTCTAAGTCCCCACACGATGTCATCAACTCGATGCTCCAGCTCCCTCGGTATCTGGATCACAGCTATATCGCCGATAACATCGTATCTCCTGAGATACTTCAGCTCTTCCTCGCTCAGCCTCTCCGCCAAAACGCTCTCCAGGTTCTTGTATATCTGTCTCTCCGGTCTGAGCGGTAATTCAAGCGGAAGAACCTCGTAGCCGAGCTCGCTGACGGCTGGGTCATCGATCACCGGTAGGAGAACGAACTCACCTTCCCTCCGCGGCCTTCTCTTGCCGTCGTAGAGGTTGAGCTTCTTT
>JALTCK010000093.1 GCA_027074805.1 Thermococcus sp.
CAACTTCGACGGCCTCCACACGACCCACGGGAGGGCACTGGCATTTGCCACCGGCATAAAGCTCGCCAATCCGAAACTCAAGATAATCGCATTCATGGGCGACGGCGACACCGCAGCGATAGGCGGAAACCACTTCATTCATGCCATAAGGAGGAACCTCGACGTTACGGTTATTCTCATCAACAACTTCACCTACGGAATGACTGGCGGACAGGTTGCCCCAACTACCCTCAAGGGGCTGAGGGGGACGACGGCCCCCTACGGTCAGTTTGAAAACCCCTTCGACATAGCAGATCTGGCAGTCTCGGCCGGAGCCAACTACGTCGCCAGATGGAGCGTCTTCAACTACCTCCAAGGGATGAACAGCATAAAGAAAGCCCTTCAAAAGGAGGGGTTCTCACTCGTGGAGTTCCTCAGTCCATGTCCAATAAGCTTTGGAAGGAGGAACAGGATGAAAACCGCCCCGGAGCTTCTCCGCTGGTACCAGAAGATAACCGTCCCACTCGCGAAGGCCAAGAAGATGCCGCCGGAAGAGCTCGAGGGCAAGATCGTCATCGGAGAGTTCGCGGACAGGGACAGGCCCGGACTGGTTAGGGAGTACGAGGCGTATAAGAAGCGCGCCAAGAAGATGATGGGGTGGGAAGAATGAGGAAGGAAGTCCTCTTCAGCGGCTTTGGAGGCCAGGGTGTCATCCTAGCGAGCGTCATCCTCGGAAGGGCCGCGGCCGTTTACGAGAGCCTTTATGCGGTGCAGACCCAGGCCTACGGGCCGGAGTCAAGGGGCGGTGCGAGCAAGGCAGAGGTGGTCATCAGCGACGAGCCGATAGACTACCCCAAGACGCTTGAGCCGGACTACGCGGTCTTCTTCTCCCAGGAAGCCTACAGCAAGTACCTCCACACGGTGAAGGAAGGAGCTAAAGTGATCGTTGAGAGCGAGCTGGTGCCTCACCGTGACTCGGATTTCGAGAAGAAGCTCGACGTTATAGCGCTCCCGCTCACGGAGATAGCGGAGAACACAACGGGGCTTAGCCTCACGATGAACATCATGACCCTCGGCCTGCTTACGGCATGGACTGACGTTGTGAGCAGGGAGGCCATAGAGAAGGCCGTCCTCGACGCGGTTCCCCACGGGACGGAGGAGATAAACAGAAGGGCCTTGCTGAAGGGCTTCGAACTCGGTGAAAAGGCTAAGAACAGGGAGCTTTGATTTTTCCCTCCCAAAAACTTATCAATCCGACCCACTCATTTCTTATCATGATAACCAACGAGACGAAAGGCCTTGTCTGGCACGGGAGGGTTAAGCTCGCAGACAGCTTCTTCAGGCGCTTTAGGGGATTAATGCTGGCCAGGAACATCAATTACGCCCTCATTTTTGTTCTGCCCGCCGAAACCAAGGCCAACGCTTCAATCCACATGTTCTTCATGCTCTCCGACATCGATGTAATCTGGCTGGACTCCTCAAGGAGAGTCGTGGATTTCAAAACCGCCAAAAAGTGGCGCCTTTACGCACCAAAGAAGGCCGCGAAGTACATCATCGAGGGTCCGGTAGGGCTGATAAGGGCGCTCGACGTTGAAGAGGGCGACCTGATAGACTGGTCGCCAACGGAGGAGAGGGAGAAGGCCGTCCCGGTTAAGTCACTGATTCCTGGTAGGATCGACCTGAACGGCTCGAGCAACGGCGTTGCGATGATGGAAGGCGTGAAGGATGTTCGGGCAAAGGGTGCCGAAAATGTGCATGCCGATTATCTTTGAGGAGCCTAAGCTCGGCGGCGCGCTGGCTTTCTGCCCTTCTTCTGGGGGAATCTTCGAGATTGAGCCGGAGGAGTTCAAAGCCCTGAAGGAGAACCTTCCAGAGGCCGAAGAACTGAAAAAGGAAATGCTCGAATACGACGGAGAGAAATACGCTATCGGAGACTTCATAGGGCACTTAACGAGCCTCGGAATAGAGCTTGAGA
>JALTCK010000094.1 GCA_027074805.1 Thermococcus sp.
GACCGCGTTCTGTGCAAAGTAGGGCAGAATCTCCAGGAAGTCCGGGTTGCCGTTCTCGTCGCGGTCGACTATCTCGTAGATTACCTCCCTAACATCGTAGCCCTTGTTCGGGTCGTCCGGGACTATGGAGTAGAGGTTCTCGGTCTTCCTGAAGGGCAGGTCGTTCGTCTTAACCCTCGGCGGCTTCTCCATGTTGTTTGACGGCAGGTAGCCGACGAGCCTCCTGATGAGTGCCAGAACCTCCTCGTCGCTCTTTCCTATGAGGTGGGCCTGTCCGGACTTCTGGGCGTGGATCATTGCTCCACCGAGCTGTATTGGCGTGACCTCGACGCCGGTGACGGCTTTAACGACCTGTGGACCTGTGATGAACATGAAGCTCGCGGGGTTGTCGACCATTAGAATGAAGTCTCCTATCGCCGGGCTGTAAACCGCTCCTCCGGCACAGGGACCCATGATGGCCGTTATCTGCGGGACGACACCGCTCAGCAGGGTGTTCATCTTGAATATTTCGCCGTAGCCCTTGAGCGAGTCAACGCCCTCCTGAATCCTGGCCCCACCGGAGTCGTTGAGACCTATGACAGGAGCGCCGGCTTCCAGAGCAAGCTCCATGACGCGCTTGATCTTCGCCGCGTGCATCTCGCCGAGGGAACCTCCCATGACCGTGAAGTCCTGGGCGAAGACGAAGACCAATCGACCGTCAATGGTTCCGTATCCGGTTATGACACCATCTGCGGGGAGTTTCTTCTTATCGAGCCCGAACTCGGTACCGCGGTGTTTCACGAACATCCCAATCTCAACGAAACTCCCAGGATCAAGGAGCTTTTCAATCCTCTCACGCGCTGTGAGCTTTCCCTTTGCGTGCTGTTTTTCAACAGCCTTCTCACCGCCCATCTCCATAATCTTTCTCTTCCTCTCGTACAGTTCCTCAACCTTGTCCCTCATGAGTACTCCCCCATAATTTTGCTGAAGGTTGTAGTTTGTAAAGTTTAAAAGGGTTTTTGAAAAAGGGGTGAACACCCGTGGTGATAAGTGGGAGGGAAGAAGATGTCAGAGGTGCTGGATCGGGGTCTCAGCACCACAGGCCTCACACTTGAGGAAGTGGAAGCGCCCACGCTTGATGATCTTGGTATCGGGACTTCCGCACACCGGGCATATGACGTAGTCCCTGAGGTACTTTTTCATCTTGTTGCCTATCAGATAGGGCGTGAATCTTCCCTGGAGGATAACCCTTCTCCCCTCGAGCGTTCCGGCGGTGGCCACCTCGCGGAGTATGAACTTCAGCAGGTGATTTGGGTCGCGGTTCAGCGCTTCTGCTATGTCCACGAAGTTCTCGATTATAGTCCTGTTGCCAGCTATCGTGACCTGTGCCGGTGGAACCTCAAAACGTGACGTGTGGTGCTTCACGTTCTCGGGCAGTTCATCGTAAGCCTTATCGAGGAGCCCCTCGAAATCGTAAAAGTCAACCTTCTTCTCGCTCATGCTCTCACCCCAACCTAACTATTCGGGCCACTTTATAACCTTTGGCGTTCACCCCAGCACCCTGTAGAACCCTGCCCTCGGCTCGTATATCCTCGACTGGGCTGAGAGTTCCTCCAGCAGGCGCCTCGCCTCGGCCTTGTTTATGCCCTGTTTGGCGGCCTCCTCGAGTATCCTGTCCACCGGTGCGCCGTACTCCCCTTCGTCCTCGAGGGCCTTGACTATGCTCACCAGCCGGTCTATCTTGTTTATCTTCCTTGAACTCGTGCCAACTTCGAGTATCGAGACGTCGAGGGTTCCCTCCTCGTCCACGGCTATCTTCCTTATCATGTCCTCCACGAGCCTTATAGCTGCTCTCGCGTCCTCCCTCGTAACCGTCTCGCTCAGCCTCATCCTCGCGTGGGCCTCGCTGAGACGGATTAAGGCCTCGAGCTGCCTCGCGGTAATCGGTATCGGCTGAACCCCCTCTTCCTCTCCGGAGCGCCTGAATCCCTTTCTCATCCTCACGTAGTAGCGCTTTATCTCCTCCATGGCCTCCCTGCTGAGGACGGGGTGGATGTTCTTCCTCGCGTAGGCTATGTACTTCTTGAGCAGGTCGTAGGGTATCTTCGGCGTCACAGCCTCGGCCTCCCCCCTGCGGACCTTTAGGATGTGCTCCGCTATGCTGGAATCGAGCTTCTCGTCCGGCTCGTCGAGGAGGAGGAATATGAGGTCGAAACGGCTTAACAGTGTCGGTGGAAGGTCGAGCTGCTCGGGCAGGCTCTTGTGCCTGTTGAAGCGCCCGTACTTGGGGTTTGCGGCGGCTATAACGGTAGTTCTCGCGTTGAGGGTTGCAGTAATGCCTGCTTTGGAGATGCTTATCGTCTGCTGCTCCAGGGCCTCGTGTATCGCGCTCCTATCGCGGTCGCTCATCTTGTCGAACTCGTCTATCATTGCGAAACCGCCGTCCGCTAAGACGAGAACACCAGCTTCCAGAACCCACGAGCCGGTTAACTCGTCGCGGACGGCCGCGGCAGTGAGGCCTGCCGCCGAACTGCTCTTACCGCTCGTGTAAATCGCCCTCGGTGCCAAATTGGCAACGTAGCGGAGAAGTTGTGATTTTGCCACACCAGGGTCACCAACCAGCAAAACGTGGCTCTCACCCCTGAGTTTAGTCCCATCGGGCAAAAGCCTCTGCACGCCGCCGAAGAGCGCCAGCGCTATCCCCATCTTCACGTCCTTCATTCCCCATATTGCAGGGGCTATCGAGTCAACTATAGTCTCGATGACGTCCTTTCTTCTCGCGAGCTCCCTTATCTTCTGCTCGTCCTCGGGTGAGATGTCGAGCTCCTCTATCTCCTTGCTGAGCTGCTCTATGTGGTTGACCTCCAGAACCTTCTTGAATATGGGCCTCTTGTCCTTCTGCTCGAGGATGACACGCAGGATCCCACTGATTAGAACCCTGTCTCCGGGCAGGGCGCTGTCCACCATATCGTCGAGGAGTATTGCATCAACAAAGCGCGGCATCTGACCGCCCTTCAAACTCTCGGGCCTGTCCTGGAGGCGGAAGCTCTGGAAGTTTATGAAGCGGCTCTTTTCGACGTCGAGGTCGACGTTTCTCGATCCACAGGCGTCGCAGCGGGCGGGCTTGATCAGGTTTTCGTAGGGCTTCTGAAGGCGGATCATCTCGTTGCCGCAGTCCTTGCAGATGAAGACGGCCCTCTGGACGAAGGGTTTCACCTCACTCACGCGCGTGACTATGCCCTCGACCTGGATGAAGCGGTTTATGTGCTCGCTCCCCAGCTCTTTGACGAGAAGCGTTTTGGGAAGGTTGTAAAATCGAGCGTGGACCTTGAACTCTTCCCTCTTCTCTATTGGAGGCTCCCTGAGGACTATCTGGATGGCATCCTCTGCTGCTGCAATCGCCTCTTCGGGGTTGTTCAGGAGCTCCTCCGCCAGCTCGGGGTCGTAGGAGTTGAGATGTGTCCAGTCTATTGTGAGGGAGCGCTTTGGAATTACCGTAAGGAGGTCCTTCAGCTTGTTTATGTAAACTTCGCTTCCACTGTCATCGGCGTAGTTGCGGAGAAAGGCCGCAAACCTCTCGATCATCTCCTCCCTGTCCATTACTCCTCACCCAGCCACTCGTTCCTGATTTTAGATATCTGGAGGTACACCCTCTTCTCCTCGGGGGAGAGGCGTGATAGTATCTCGAGGCTGTTCGGCCTCAGTCTCACCGCCTCGAGTATCTTCCTGAAGCGTATCATTTTGAGGTGCTCCAGCTTCTTCTTAAGGTTAGCGAGCTTCGTCAGCTTCACGTTTATAGCCTCAACGCCCTCGCCGGCGTTCATTCTCACGTAGTTCTCGAGATAATAGGTATAGAACTCGGCCCTCTCATAGAGCCCCTGTGGGAGGGGCATTATGGGCTCGTTCTCCATCTCTTCCTTTATTGCCCTGTCGATCTCACCGATTATCTTGTCCGCCTCGTCGATTACCTCAACCACGCCCGACTCCCAGAGCTCCCTTGCCTTCCAGTCCTCGAGCAGGATGACGTCTCCCGTCTTCCAGTCTCCAAAGGGCCTGAGTACCTTCACCGCTATCTTTGCCCTACCTGTGAACATGGCAGATCCCTCTCGAATAGACCCCTAATTTCATGGGCTATTAAACTTTGGGTTAAGGGTTATAAGGAATTGGGGTTAGGTTTCAGTGGTGGGAACATGCTTGTAGGCATCATGAGTGACACTCACGACAACCTGCCTGCCATTAGGAAGGCGGTGGAGTTCTTCAACAAGGAGAATGTCGAGCTGGTGATCCACGCCGGCGACTTCGTGGCTCCCTTCGTTGCCAGGGAGCTGAAGGGGCTTAAGGCGCCGCTCAAGGGAGTCTTTGGCAACAACGACGGCGAGAGGAAGGGTCTCTACGAGGCTCTGGGGATATACGACGAGATACTTGAGATAGAGGCTGACGGAATGAAGATGGCAGTTACCCACGGTACTGATGAGAGGGTAGTCCGCGCTCTGGCTAGGAGCAGGCTCTACGACGTCGTCATAGTTGGTCACACACACAAATACGAGATAAGGGAGGAGGGCAGGACGATCCTCGTGAATCCCGGGGAGGTCTGCGGCTACGTGAGTGGAGTTAAGAGCGTGGCCCTTCTTGACACAAGAAGGAGGGAAGTGAGAATAATAAACATCGAGACTGGGGAGCTCTTAGGGGCCATGAGCCTCTGACGAGCGCCTCTAAAGAGTTACCTAAACTTCCTGTGTCGGTGGGAGCATGGAGGATGTTTTAATTCCCAGGGAGCGGAGGGATGCGGTGGTTTTCGTTGGGGTAGATGATTCAGAGAGGGTCGAGTTTATCAAGGTGTACGGCGTCAGTGAAGAGCTTGCCAAAACTGCCCTGGAGGACTTCTTCAGTGCGAAGGGCCTATTTCCCTCTGAGTACAGATTAGTGAGCAGGGGTTTTGAGTCCCTCCAGGGCAGGCGGGCGATAACAACGAGGAGCGAGGCCCGTCTCTCAGCAGCCCTTTCGAGGCTCGGGCTGAAACTCATCTCAAACGGTGTCCTCTACACTGAGGGGGATGAGATCTACCAGTTCACCCTTGTTAGCGAGTCCCTTTACGAGAGACTTGTCTCACGGGAGGAGACAAAACTCAAGGTTGATCCTCTGGAAATCCTCTCCCTCGGCGTTGATGCCGTTGTGGAGAACCTGGCCGGCGTCGATCTGAGGGAGTTTGTCCCTGAAGGAACCGTGATCCTCCACGAGCCCCCCATATCGGAGGTCGCGGAACTCCTCTCCGCCGAGAGGAACTACAGCCTCGTGGTCGAGACCAAGGACGCCTCCAAATACTCCTTCCTCGACTTCCAGGCGGTTCTAAGGCTCCCCCCAATGGATGGGGAAGATTTTGCCAGAAGGCTCTCGGAGCTCCTCGGGGTTGAGCCTCCCGTCGAGATAATCGCAAAACTTCCTGAGGTTAAGCTCAACGAGAGGAACCTGAGGGGGATAGTTGATCTCACGAGAAAGCTCTCCTCAGAGCTCGGCCTTTCCGCCGACGAGGCCCTCAAACTGGCCCTGAGGCTCAACCTCGGAGAGCTTTGAAGTAGGCCTTCACGGCCTCCCTGAATTCCCTGTTTGTCCTTCCGAGAAGGGCGTAGGTCCTCTCCCTTTCCTTCCTCCCCCCGGAGATATAGCCGAGGAGGAGGCACTCATCAACGCTGAGGGTCGCGAGTTCTTTGGGCTTTTTCTCCTTTCCCACGGCCTTGAGGAGGGGTCTCAGTCCCTCGCTCCGCCTCTCGAACTCCAGCCAGTCCACGTTGAGCCTTCCTTTGATCTCAACGAGCTCATCGGCCCTCTCGAAGTATGGTCTTACTCTCTCACCGAGCGGAGAGTTCAGGATCCTTTCCGCAAAGTTCTCCATGTAGGATACGTCATCGGCAAGACGCTTTGCATCAACAACGTCGAGGCTTCCGTAGAGGGCCCTTGCCACGAGGTAACAGCGTGCCGCGAAGGGAATCGGCGGAAGGAAGAGCTCTTTTCCAGTGACTACGACCTTTTCTCCGCCTTTCCCTTGAAGGGTCTCAAGTAACATCCCGAGAGGATAGCTGAGGCTCTTGATACAGAATTCAAGCTCGTGCATAGACCCACCGATTGGGGTTCCAACGTATCCCTAAAAGCCTTTCGTCAGGTTTTTTAGTCCCCCACCGAAGATAGGTGCGGTGGGAGAATGGAGTGGGTCGAGATAGACGGTTCCTACGGTGAGGGTGGCGGCCAGATACTCAGAACCGCGGTTGCACTCTCAGTTATCACCGGAAAGGCGGTCAGGATAAGGCGAATCCGCGCGAACCGCCTCAACCCTGGCTTGAGGCCCCAGCACCTCCACGGGATTCTGGCTCTGAAGGGGCTGGGCGGCGGGAAGGTTAAAGGGGCCCGGGTAGGCTCGACCGAGCTTGAGTTCATCCCCGGGAAAGCGAGGCCGAAGCACGTCCGCGTTCCCATAAAAACCGCAGGAAGTATAACTCTCGTCCTTCAGGCCTTGCTTCCCGCGATGACCTTCACCGGCGGGAG
>JALTCK010000095.1 GCA_027074805.1 Thermococcus sp.
ATCTCGAGTCCCGCGCCTTCCCAGGCTAGGCTACCCCGGCGCGTGTGGGAGTTATCGCTCCGATTTTATAAATCTTTCCGCGAAAATTTTATTAACTCAGGTTAACTAAAATCTTATGTAGCAAAAGTTTAAATCCTCGGCCGCCCTAATAGTAACTGCTGGGAGGTGACAGCATGGTCGGAATTCTGGTGCAGGATGTTATGACAGACAAATTTCAGAAGATAGACATCGACGCCCCGCTTTCTGAGGCGATCGGGATTTTTGAGAAGGAAGACCCCGACTTGATTCTGGTCTTCGATGGGAACCTGTACAAGGGGGTTCTTACTCAGGACCTTGTAATACGCTCCCACCTCAAGTGGGACCCGACCAAGGCCAAGGTTAGGGATATCTACAAGCCAGCTCCTGTTATTAAGCCGGACGAAGACCTTAGCAAGGCCGCCAAGCTCATGATGGAGGTTGACCTGCGTTCCCTCCCTGTTGGGGAGAGCAAGGCTGAAATAATCGGAGTCATAAGTGATATAGAGCTCCTCGAAAGGGTCTCCGAAGAGGACTTCGGAAAGAAGAAGGTAGATGAGTTTATGACAAAAGACGTCATTACCCTCAAGCCGGATGATACGGTTGCCAAGGCTCTCGCGACCATGCGCGACCACGCGATTTCAAGGATACCTATTGTGAACGATGAGGGTAGTCTTGAGGGCCTAGTCACCCTTCATGACCTCATAATAAGGTTTATCAAGCCGCGCTTTAGGTCCCAGTACGGCGAGGTCGCAGGGGAGAAGATACCACCATTCAGCATGCCCCTTCGTGATGTGATGATAAGGGGTGTCATAACAATCTCCCCCGAGGCGAAGGTCAAGGAAGCCGTGGTTACAATGTTGGAAAACGACATCGACGGCCTTGTAGTGACGAACGAGAACAATAAGGTTACTGGAGTCCTTACCATCAAGGACCTTCTCCTGCCCATATCCAGGATGGTTGAGAAGGAGGCACGCTTCTACCTCCAGCTTGGCGGGGATGCTGAGATACTCAGCGACTTCACCCGAGAGAGAATAATAGAGGACATAAGGCGTTTCGTTGATGGCTACGAAGACCTACTCGGGCAGGAAGGCATAATCTACCTATACATAAGGCGCTTTAGCGAAAAGTTCCGTGGAGTGCATCTCTACCAGGCTAGGATGAGAGTTGTTACGGACAGAGGTGTCTTCGTGGCAACCGGAGAGACATGGGGAGCTATCCAGGCAGTACACGATGCACTAAGGGCTATAGAGAGACAGCTCCTCCAGAAGGCGGAGCTCGAAAAAGATACAAGGTACTCTAGGCGCTTCCTCGAAAAGCTGGGCCTTGCCTGATTCACCCCCATTTTTTGAACTCTTTCTCCAGAAGTTTAAGCTCCCTTGTGGATAGTGCATCGTAGTCAACCACGAGTACTATTGTACCCCCCACAGAGATTATCCTGTCCTTTAGAGACAGGATGAACTTCAGGGCGTTCTCGAAGCCATTTTCCACCATCAGATATTCAAAAGCATCTATGTAGGCCGTAACGTAGCCCTTTTCAATGGCCTTGGCGAGAAGATCCGTTAGAATTCCCATCTTAGTCGGAGAGACTGCGTAGATGACCGGTTTATCATTGATTTTTCCTTCGCTAACGCGCGTTATCCAGAATACAATTGATTCAGTATTGACCTTCTCCATTACTTTAAATGGGGGCATGCGCGTTATTAATATGACGCCCGGTTTTGAGCAGAATTTGAAGATGCTCTTGTCCTGTGCAGAGGGTGATATCATGAATGCTCCCTGGGGCATCCCGGTGCGTATGGGCTCTCTCGGGGCCACTATCTCATAGAATACAAATCTAAGGGCCCCTATGGCAGCAGTTAATCTGAAAATGGCACCCAACATGAAGCCTATGGGGGCAAACCACT
>JALTCK010000096.1 GCA_027074805.1 Thermococcus sp.
GGACGGCGGTGCTTGTGCTAACCACCGGGACCTTTACCTCTTCCTCTATCTCCGCCTCGAGCTCCTTCTCAAAGTTCTCGCCGCCGATGAACGAACCGCTCGTGCACCCGTAGAGTATCAGCTCGACCCCGGCATCTCGCAGGAGCTTTGCACTCTCAAGGGCCAGGGAGCTCATCTTAAGGAGCTCCTCCTCAGTAACCCTCTGAAGGGTCATTCTTGCCGTGTGGAGTGAGACGCCCTCTGGAAGGTAGTCGTGGAGCTCCATCTCCATAGTCGTGTTGGATGAGGGGACGATAAGCCCAAGCCTTCCACGCCAGCCGTACATAGAATCACCTCCCCTGGAGTACTCGGGTTTTCTATTAAACTTTTGGTTTTGGAAAGGCTGATTAAGGGGTGTGAGTATACGGTCCTGGTGGTTGCATGGAGCTCGATGATGCGATAGCCAAGAGAACTTCGGTGAGGTACTTCTCGGATGAGCCCGTGAGCGAGGAGGTTATACGGGAGCTGATAGGGGCTGCGATAAGGGCCCCAACTGCCAGCGGCCTTGAGAACTGGATCTTTGCCGTTTTCATGAGTGAGGAAAAGCGCAGGGCCCTATACGACCTCATCGCCAAGGGAATGATGGAGTACTACCGCGCTGTTAACCTGCCGGAGGATAAGATGGAGAAGCTGAGGAGGAGAATGTACGGTGAGGGCATGTACCGGGCTCCCGTTTACGTAGCGGTCTTCATCGACAGGCGCGTTCGTTTCCTAAAGGGGAAGGAGTTCGACGAGCTTGAGTTCATATGGAGCGTTGAGAGCGCGGCTATGGCGATTCAAAACCTTATGCTGAAGGCCGTTGAGCTCGGCCTCGGCACGGTTTACATCGGCGTTACCAACTTCAGGGGCATAGAGGAAAAGGTTAGGGAGCTGGCGGGTCTCGATGGGAACTACTACCTCGTTGGGGTTATCCCAGTTGGCAGACCGAAGGGGGAGGTGCGGCCGAGCCGCAGGAGAAGGGGAGTGGGAGATGTGATGAAGCTCCTCTAACGCTAAGCTTTTTAGCCCCTCCAGTCCAGTAATTCTGGTGGGAGAATGATAGAGTTCGTGATACTCCTCGGTGTCATCGGTGGCTGGATAATTGTCGCATCAACCCTCTTCCTAATGCTAGCCTTGGGGAAGATGTGGGGCCTTCTGGGGGTTCTGCTACTGGTTGGTGGGATACAAATAAACAGCATCTTGAAGAGAAAGTATATGAAGGCCATCGTAGACGCAACCCCAAGAGCGAAGGAGATTGCTGCACACATATTTGAGATGAACGAGCTTATAATGCTATCCTCATACCTGGTATCGATAACCCTCTATGTTGTCATCCAGAAGTATGTGGAGATCGTCATCAAGCTCCCGCGTCCAATTCATCCGGTGGGTTGAGTCATGAACGTTGTTATAATCCGATACGGTGAGATTGGGACGAAGTCCAGACAGACTAGGAGATGGTTCGAGAACATCCTCATGAACAACATCCGAGAAGCTTTGGTGAGCGAGGGCATCGACTTCAAGAAGGTCGAGGCCAAGCACGGCCGCGTTCTGGTTAGGACGAACAGGGCGAAAGAGGCCGTCGAAGTCCTCCAGAGAGTCTTCGGCATAGTCTCGCTCTCGCCGGCGATGGAGATAGACGCTGACATGGACAAGATAAACAAAACAGCGCTCAAGCTCTTCCGGAAGAAGAAGCGCGAGCTGGGCCTTGAAAAACCACGCTTCCGCGTCACCGCGAGGAGGATAACCAAGGAGTTTCCGCTCAAGAGCCCAGAGGTTCAGGCAAAGGTCGGCGAGCACATCTTCGAGAACGAGGAGAGCGAGGTTGACCTGCACGATTACGATATTGAGGTCGGCGTCGAGCTGATGGAGGGCAAGGCCTACATCTTCGTGG
>JALTCK010000097.1 GCA_027074805.1 Thermococcus sp.
CGCATTAATTCTAAGTGGGTCAGTTGCCCCGTAGTAACCGGCCACGATAATGTCCCCGTTGCTCGCTAAAGCAACCGCATAAGCCTCATCCCACTCGCTTCCTCCGTAAGTCTTCTGCCACTTCACGTTACCATTAGCGTCAAGCCTGAGAACCCAAACATCTGACCACTTTCCAGCACTAGCGCCGAAGCTGCCAGTAGAGCCGGCCACGATAACGTCACCATTGCTCGCTATTGCAACCGCATTAGCATAATCATAATCGCTTCCCCCGTAAGTCTTCTGCCACTTCACGTTACCATTCTCGTCAAGCCTAAGAACCCAAACGTCATCTTCACCAGCGCCGAAGCTGTAAGTAAAGCCGGCCACGATAACGTCACCATTGCTCGCTATTGCAACCGCATTAGCTTCATCCAAGCCGCTCCCTCCGTAAGTCTTGAACCACTTGACCTTTCCATCCCCATCCAATCGAGCCACGAAGGCGTCTCCTTCCCTTTCCCCGGCGACGATTACATCGCCGTTTTTATCCACCGCCACAGCCTCAGCTCTTCCAGGCCCGTAGGTTTTCGCCCAGCAGCTCATCCTCTCACCCTCTCACCGCGGTTCCAATTTCTCTCCCCGAATTGGAATCTGTCCGGTGAAGGAGAGAAGCAAAAATCGAACCTTCTCCAGCTCCTTTTCTCCTTCCCTCCGGCCTTCCCATCACTCCAATCATCGAGAGCATCGGAATCACCAGCGCAATGGCTTTCCTCATCCTATCACCTCCAGAACCTTCCTTATCGCTAAAAGCTCAAGCTGCCCCTGGGGCCTTAAGAGTCTCTTCCTCGGATTCAGGAAGAGGAGGTTGTTCTTAACCGCCCAGAGGACGGCATCGCTCAGTTCATCACAAACAATCTCCTCCGATTCCCTGAACTTGTCAAAGAGTTCCAAGATCCCCTTGAAGAGCTCGGGGTTGCTCTTCTTCAAAGAGTTCAGGGAAAAGGTCAGCCAACTAACCTTATCCTCAAGCTCCCCCCGGCACCACTCCTCAAGCTCGTCCCTGTGTTTTGGCGCCTCAGCCAAATAAACTGGCTTCCCCCCGAAGTGGTTCCACACGATATCTGCTTCATCATCTTTCAGTCCCACACTTTTCAGGAACGCTAAAGCGGTCTCCCTGTCGAAGTCGTCCACGAGGAAGTACTCGGCTCTGCCCTGAAGCATGGCCTCACTGTAAACCCTCTCTATGAACAAACTGTCAGAAGTCACGACGAAAACATGGCTCAGGTGAGTTTCCTTCGTCAGGTGGACAAAGAAGTTGAAGAGCCTGTATATCAGAGGGCCGTCTATACTCAGGTCGCCTATCACTTGGAGTTCATCGAGGATTAAAACGGGCCGCTTCCCCTTGCCTCTGAGCTTTTCAAAGTACTCCTCAAGGAAGAGGAAGGCATCTTCCGTTTTTTCCTCCATGAGCTTTTTGAAGAGCTTTTCCGGGACGGGAATTCCCCCGTAGGCCAAGCCGCTTTTGAGAAGCTCCGCTAAAAGCTCCTTGAGTGAGCCCTCCCTAACGCTGAAGAGCACCTTCATGAAGTCCTCGTAGCTGTTCACGAAGCGGCCCCTGAGGTTTATGTAAAAGACCACGTACTCATCGGGAAGCATCTTGACGAATTCCGCCATTAAAGCCGTCTTTCCGCTGTTTATTGGCCCGTAGGCGAAAGTTATGAGGTTAGGCTCGCCAGAGACGAGCCTTAACAGTCTTTCCAGCTCACGCTCCCTGTCAAAGAACACACAAACCACCCCCTAATAAAGTAAAGTAAAAAATCAAACCTCCTCTACCTCCAGCCACTCCTTTTTCTTCTCCTTCTCCTCGCCGGAAACCTTCTCGGCCGCTGTCTCGGGCTCAAGCTCGCCCTCCTTGACCGCGTGGATGG
>JALTCK010000098.1:0-2636 GCA_027074805.1 Thermococcus sp.
TTCCTTCCCCTCCCCTCGACTTCGAGGTTTATATAGCCGGTTGGGGTGGGCAGGGTCAGGACTTTCTTGCCCTTTACTCTCCCGCCGTCAGTAAGGAAAACGAGTACGATCCTCTCATACGGCCTGCTCAAAATCCTCAACGCGGGGAACCTTGCAAAGCCCCTTTCCATGGTCGCAACGACCTTAAAGTCCTCCTCTGGAAACTCAAAGGTTGAGCTTTTACCCCTCCTCAGGCTCTTGAACTCCCGTTTCAGGCGCCTATTTTCGGGGGCTTGTGTCAGTGTTACCCTCCCGTACTCGAACTCCAGCTCTCCCGGAAAAACCAGCTGGTTCCCCACAACGGTTGTGCTCTCAGCGAGGGCGACAGCCATTTTGGGCCCTTTCCTCAGATTCCTGAGCGAGAAGACCATCAGCCCCGTGACTATTACCGCGAAGACCATGTAGATGCCAATTCCGGCGAGGGCTTCCTTCGACGCCTTGCCCCGGACAAGTTCCAGGAGGATCAGGAAAATCATAGCCAAGAAGAGCACCAGGAATCCCCCGAAGAGCTTTGTGAGGAAGCCTATTTCGTAGGCCTCCAAGATCACCTTCCTCATGCCGACCATCTCGGAGCCGTGGTGATATTTGACCGTCTCAGATTCAAGAGCCCGACCCTTCGTCTGTGCCCTTCTGGCGAGGGCTCCGCAGGAAGAGTAGAATCCTGTGCTTGAGCTCCTCCTTTTTGAGTTTTGCTATTTCTTCTAGGGAATGCTCATTTTCAAGCCACCGGATAAACCTGTAGCCGAGGTAGTAGCCGGTGAACTGCTTTCCGAAAAGCCGGTACCACGAGCCAAAGAACGAGTTCAGGGGCTCGTTTGCCTCTATTCTCCCCAGGAACTCCCCCTTAAGGGTCGCCTCGTTCTCGCTGCACCACTCGAACCAGCCTTCGCTCTCCAAATGCCACGGCCTCCCGGTTACCAGGTCTTCGACCCTCTGGGCAAAGCCCTCGGTGTAGAGCCAGAAAGCCTGTTCCTCCTCTTCAAGCTTCTCCAAATCCTCCCCCCGGAGGAGCCAGTGGACCATGTGGCCGAGTTCGTGGGCGACCAACCCCCCAATCCTCTCGTACCAACCAAGCCCCGCTATCGCCTCAAGGCCGAACAAAACGGAGGGCTTTCCAGCGAACCCGGTCACCCAGCCAGCCCCGTTCTCAAGCCCGACGTAGATGACGACGTTGTATCTCTCGGGCCCGATTCCAAACAGTTCGCGGATCCTTTTTTCAACCTTCGGAAGGGCTTCAAGCAGTCTCTCGTGAGCGAGCTTGAGCTCCTCAGCGTTCCTCTTCTCCAGGAGCTTCAGGTACTCCCTCCAGTCCATGTTGTATCGTCCGTAGTCCCACTTGACCTTTTCAAAGAGCTCGGGGTACTCCTCAATGTATCTGAGCCAGCTCTCAGGGCTTCCGTCCCACCCTTCGAGGAACCGGGGGAAGGTATCGAGGAGCATTCCCACCACTGGGTTGGCTTCTCACCAGTTGCTAAAAGGATTGTGGAAGAGCTGCCATTCCAGTTATATGAACCCCTTGAACAGCCACAGCAACGCTCCGGCCGAGACGAACGCCCCAAACTCGATCAGAAGGCCCAGAACAAGCTTTTTCCACCCTCCCAGGCCCCGCCGCTCCCTAGATCTGAGGCAGTCCGCGGCGACGAGCACGGGGATGGCCTTGTAGGAGCCGTAGACGAGCAGGACGTAAAGCCACGCGAAGGGGTTCATAGAGAGGAAAACGGCCCCACTCTGCTCCATCAAGATGCCGGTCGCTCCTCCTATCAGGAAGACCTCGCGCCAGGAGTAGTCGTAGCGCCTCACCGCCAGTCCCCAGTAGAGGACGAAGGGGAGGTAGTAGGCGAGGGCCAGGTAGAGATCTGTGAGCGGATCGGGATGCAGGAGGGCCCTCTCTCCAGGGGGACGCTTCAGGTTGTCTATTACTGCAAGAACCTCGGTGAGGTAAGCTGAAGCCATTCCGACGGCGAGGTATTTCGCCAGACTTCCACTCCGGCCGTAGAGCCGCCAAACCCTCTCCCGGAAGCGGTGGAGTGCCATAAGAACTGTGAAAATCAGACACGTCGTTCCGAGCCATGGTACAGTCAGCAGGGGTACGAGGCCCGAAAGGTGGAAGAGCCGCTCTCCGTTGGGCTTCATTTCAGTCCTCCCCGGAATGCCGCAAAAGCCACTCCACTATGGTTTTGTGGAACTCCTCGCCCCACTCGGGGTCTTCAAAGATCTCGTGGTAGGCCCCCTCGAACTCCCTCAGGGTTTTGTCCCCTACTTTAAGCTCATCGAAGAGCCTCCTCGAGCCCTCGGGCGGGGTTATTATGTCCCCCGTGCCCACCAGGATGAGTATCGGGACGTTTATCCTTCCTGCCTCCCTATGGGCCCGCTCCATGTTCTCGAAGATGCTCCTCCCGAGCTTTGCTGAAATCCTGTCGTGGACGAGGGGGTCTTCCACGTAGGCTTTGACCGCCTCGGGTTTTCTGGAGAGTAGCTCCGGTTTTATGCCGTTGGAGAGGGTCAGGCCCGGCGCGATCCTTCCGAGGAACTTCGCGAGGGCGACCATAAAACCCGGCGTCTCGGGGCTTTTCGCTAAAGCCGGCGAAGAAGCGATT
>JALTCK010000098.1:2646-6398 GCA_027074805.1 Thermococcus sp.
CGATTACACCCCTAATCCGCTCCGGCCTCGTCTCGGCGTACCTTATCACAGTCAGACCTCCTAGGCTGTGGCCGAAGAGGAAGGGTTTTTCGTTTAATTCTTCGATTATTGAATCAATTATTTCCATAGCCTCTTCAACGCTGGTATGGCCCCTCTTTCCGGGACTTTTGCCGTGGCCTGGCCAGTCGAAGGTGTAGACTGCGAAGCCGGCTTCGTTCAGCATTTTTATCAGCTTTTCATAGCGACCGCTGTGCTCGCCAAGACCGTGCACCAAGATGACCCAGCCGCGCTCCGGGGTTCCAAACCTGACCTTGTAGACCTTCACGCCAACCACCTACCCGAAGAAAAGGAAGAGGGATGATTTAACGTTTTTCCTGGGTGGAAGAGGGATCAGGATGAGAAAGAGCTCTCCCTGAGCTTTTCATTAACGAAGCGGACGAGCTTTTTAAAGTCCCGCTCGATTGTTTCTGGCTCTGGTTTCATCAAGACGTAGAAAACGTTGGTCTTTGGAGTCAAAGAAACGTGCTTAATATTGGCTGGTTTTGACATGGACTCGACGAGTTCCTTGAGCTTGATTACATCCCTCTTCTTCTCGTAGAGTGCCTCGTACGTCTTCCCGGCTATTTCTATCTCTTCCTTCTGAAGGAGGGGTTCATTCTCTATGTTGGGTTTGAGGCGATAGTAGCCCTTCTGAATGAGGTGAGCTTCCCGTTTTATGTTCGCAAACGGTCTGAGAACTACGTAGAGTTTGTCATGCCGGCTGGTGAGGAGTGCTATCGGGAAGTATAGGAGACTGTGCCTTGGCAGGAGTGTCAATGTGTACTCCAACTTTCGTATATTCTCTTGGTTGATCTTGTAATTGGCGCGGAATCCTATATATCCACCGAGCCACACGTAGTCCTTGTCTTCTGGCTTCACAATCTCCTCTATCGAGCGGAGATAGTGTTGCATCAGCTGGATGTTGAGTTTCCTACCTTTGTAAAACTGGATAGAGGTCAAAGCGGCCACAACCATTAGGGCAAAGAGCAGTGTGGAAGTTATCTCCATTGATCATCACCCGGGTAATACCTCTGTAGTGTTGTATCATCGAGTATTTCAAACTTTCCAATCCCGGCCTTTTCGAGAACACTGACTATGTCCTTAACGATTTTTATTTGGAGGGGCCAAGCGAGGGCCCGTGAAACCGGGCCAGGAGGTGTGTTTCTGGCAAATGCAAGGTATATCACGACTTCATCATCGTTGGTAAGAACCTTCGAAACGAGGCCCTCCCGAACTATGTCAACTTCTGTGAAAGGATTTTTGACTGATTTCAGCAACTCAAGAACCTCTTTCTCCTTCAAGAATCATTCCCCCGAGCCTCTTGAGCCACTCCACTCCGCGAGGCTCCTCCGCGAACATTGGGAGCGTTATAACATCAATACCATGGAACTCATTTCCGATTTCCTCGAGAACTTTTCTCTGGGCCTCTAACTTGACCCGGAGTTCTGGAATATCCTCCTTCAGTTGAATTACCTTGTTAACGACCAGAAGCCTCAGTGGAACGTTGAACTTTTTCAGGCTTTCGTAGGCTCGCCTGGTTTCATAAAGGGGTAGCATCTCAGGGTTCATGACGGCGACAACGCTACTCTTACTGGGATTCGTGATCACATTCTCAACGAATTCGACCTCTTCTTTGTATTGGATGAGTTCCTTCATGACGGGATCCTCAGCCTCTTCCTTTGGGAGCTTAAACTTCTCTCCATCGATGTCGTACTCCTGTTCTCCGTTGATCTTTGCTATTACCCGCCTCCTTTGAAGTATTTTTCTCCTTATATCAATCAGCTTATCCGCCCAGATGAGTGAAATCTTTGGCAGGGCAAGGACACGGAGAGTTAATCCCGTCGGCGGCGTGTCAAAAACTATAACGTCCCAATCCTCTCCTTTAACTAGTATCTCCCGTATCGCTTCAAGGGTTGCGTATTCTTCAATTCCGGGAGAGTAGCTGAGAACCTCAAAGTACTTCTCAAGGTTTATGACCGTTAAATAACGATACATGTTTTTGAGGTTCTTCTCAAGGTGCTTCAGATAGGCTTTTATAAGCTTCTCCATATCGAGTTCGCTTGCGTAGAGGTTGTCCATTATCTTCTTCGGTTTGTCATTGAGTTTCTCCATTAGAACGTCTCCCAAGTTATGCGCTGGGTCGAGGGACACTATCATAGTCTTGTATCCCCTTTCAGCAAGGCCGACTGCTATGGAAGCGCTGGTGGTGGTCTTTCCAACACCACCTTTTCCAATGACAAAGAGAACACGGAACCCTTCCTTTGGAAGGAGGTACTCCCTCATTTTATCACCTCAGTTCAGTCTATGTCGAACATTCCTGCGACCTCTGCAAAAACATCGTCGAGGTTTACCGCTCTGCTCTCCATAACGCGGATTTCCTTGACCATATGTGGCATGAGTCTCATGACAAGGGTCGTTGGAGGACTTGGAATTCCAACGAACGAGCCCATCAAGATGAGCGCGAACACGTTTTCAAGCTCTCTCAACTCAAACTCCACGTACTCTGTTGACTGCTGTCTGAACGCCTCGCCGAATCCCTTTAAGAAGTCTCGTATTTTCTGCAAAGTCTCACCTCCAATTTCAGAAGGAAAAATAAAAACGAAAGCATTAACTGGCCAGAGCCGCGTATTCCTCGGCCGGCTTCTTCCATGCTGCATACCAGTCGATGACGAGCATTATGTTGAGCAGCAGGCCGATTACTGTGATGAGGCTGACCCAGAAGCCTGGCTTTATGACTATCAGGAACCACACTAGTGCTGCCGTCACTGTAATCCACAGGAACAGCGCTGGGATTATCACTGCCCACTTCCAGGAGCCGTGTGGGTTCTGAACCTTCGCAACCCAAAGCGAAGCCGTCATAAGGGCAATGCTCGCCAGCATCTGGTTCATACCACTAAAGGCTGGCCAGATGATGAGCCAGTTTCCACCCCAAGCCATGTATATTCCGAATACGACGAGGATTATTGAGGCAATCCACTTGTTCTTGAGAACCTCGGGACCGTTCACCATCTCCATGATTTCCTGCCATGCAAACCTGCCGAGCCTCGTTGCAGTATCCAGAGTTGTTAGTGCGAAGGCTGCAACCCAGAGACTTGCGAAGAGCGCCGCCGCTTCAGTAGAGAAGCCGAAGGCATTGTGAACACCGAGAGCATAGCTCTTTGCGAAGATTCCGACTTTTCCAAGTTTAACTGCCTCAAATCCCGCTGGAACCTGGAGTCCAAGTTTCTGGAGGAGCTCTGCAGTTACGAGATTGCCTTTGGCACCGACTATGGGGGCATAAACCTTGTACCAGTTGTCGGCGGTTACGGGTATCTTAAGGCTCTGGAAGACCTGGAACCCATAGACCGCTATAGACGAGATGACGAGCGTCGAGAGGAAGCCCTCGGTGAACATTCCACCGTAGCCGACCATTAGGCCATGGAGCTCGTTGTCAAGCTGTTTGCTCGTTGTTCCAGAACCGACTATGGAGTGGAATCCACTCAGGGCACCACAGGCGATTATGAGCGGTATTGTTGGCCAGAACGGTGAGGGCTTTCCACCGACGACGTGGGCGCTCCAGGTGGTAAACGCCGGCGCCGTGAAGGTTCCAGCCCCCTTGATTCCCACCACTATGAACGCCAGGCCTCCAAGGATGAGTCCGAACCACAGGATGTAGGCGTTGAGGTAGTCCCTGGGCTGGAGGAGAATCCACACCGGCAGTGACGATGCTATTA
>JALTCK010000099.1 GCA_027074805.1 Thermococcus sp.
ACCTTTTGGGCAAGGTTAATAGACCCCAGAGTTTAAATCCTTTGGGTGATCGGATGAAGGTTAAGGTTACCAGGGAGAGATTCAACTTGGGTGAGGCGCTCTCATGTCTTTTCAACCGAGAAGCAGGAGCCTATGTGGTATTCCTTGGGAAAGTTAGGGAGAAAAGCAGGGGCAGAAGGGTGGAAAGGTTAGTATATGAGGCGTACGAGGAAATGGCCATCAGGGAGATGGAAGCAATAAGGAGAGAGGCCTTGGAGAAGTTTGAGATTCTTGATATGCTCATCTGGCATCGTTTGGGTGAACTTCCAGTTGGGGAGGATACGATCCTTGTTATAGCGGTGTCACCCCACAGAGAGGAGGCATTTAGGGCATGCATGTGGGCAGTGGATGAGGTTAAGCACCGGGTTCCCGTTTGGAAGAGGGAAGTTACTGACAAGGGCACCTTCTGGATTGAGGGTGAAAGAGCAATTCCCGAGGACTGATTTTCCATTTTTTGTACACTATTTATAGTAGTGTGTAAAATCGGAATAGAAAAAGTATATATACAAGGTTGTTATTTTTATTATGGTGGTGTGGGTGGAAAAGGTAGCCTATGAATCATCTCACGTTCTCCCTGTGGGAGTTTCTTCTAGGATGGTGAGTGTGGCCAAGCCTCCTTGGGTCAACAAGGTTCACTCTGGAAGGCTTGAGAGGCTGATACTTCAGCTGGGTTCTGGGAAGGGTAGGTTCTCTGAGGTAACAGGCATACCTCGCTCCATTGGTTGTATAGGAAACAACAGGTTCATACTCCGGAGGGAACCCCTGAGTGTTGAACGCGTGAAGGAACTTATAAGGGAGTTCCGAGACCTCAATGGGGAAGAACTTTGGCTAACTAACTATGACAATCTCAGTTACCTTCTCTCAGTAGCAACTTACGCGGCCGAAATAGGTATTTCAGAAGTCTACGCGGTTGTTCTCATTGAGGATATCGATAGGGTGGAGCATATAGAGGGCGTTAGGGTTGTTGTGGAGCTTGAATACTCAGAGGAGAATCTGCAGAGGCTCGAGAGGCTTGATTGGGTGTACGCTGCGCTTATAAGCGTTCCGGGTTCGGACTTCAGGCATTTAACTGGGGTGGAGGCGAACTTTAAGGGGGATATATATCTTGATGTTCTCTTTCCGGGTTCGGCCAGGTTCGTGGACTTCAATGTTATAGAGGCCAGAAGGGTATTCAACCCAAGCGTGGAAAAATACCACGACTGCCTTGCAGGAACACTCGCGATAACGGCCGACGGCTATGCCCTCCCCTGTCCTCTGCTCAGAAATTATGTAGTAGCTGATATGAAGGAAATGGGGATCGAGGGCGCCCTAAAGAAAAAGAGGCTGAAGGCTTTTTGGAACACGACCAAGGACCATATAGGGGTCTGTAGCAAATGTCCCTTCAAGTATATATGCCACGACTGTAGGGCCCTCGAGTATCAGGCTACGGGGGAGATAGATGGTATGGAGTACTGTCCGATGTTGCTCTAAAAGCTCGTGATCGGGTGGTAACCGCTTCCATCCTTTTTTACCATTGTCTGGTACCTCTTTTCAAGTCGTCTATCGTTCATCTCTTTGAACGTCTCGTCAAAGTATTCCACAAGGATTTTATCAACGTACTGGCTGAACTCCATGATCTTCGTTCCCAGATCCTCTTTGGAGGAGAAGAACCACTCGAGCAGGTAACCGTGACCTGGAAGTACTCCAACCGTTATCTCGTACTCCTTGAATCTCTCTAAGACGCTCTCATCCAGCTCTTTCGTAATGCCTATGACACCCCTGTCGTGGACATTCATGTCTATTAAGGGGGTGAAACTCATGAGAATTTCCTCTTTCTGTAGCCTGCTTATCATGTATCTGACTGTTGGTCGCGTCTTTCCTATTCTTTGAGCCAAGCGTGTAATTGGCGTTCTGGAGTCCCATTTAAGGAGGTCCATAAGGATTGCGTATGAATGGCTCAGATTCCACTCTCCAAAGTTCTCATCGCCGGAGTAGGGATATGCCCTGATTTCATAGTACTCGTAGTCATCAGAATGCTGGCTCATAAACTCGTCTATGAGCTCCACTTGATCGGTGGGAACGTAGAACACAACTGAGAGGCCATTCTTGAAGCCAAAGGCTGGATTTATGTACGATACGAAGGGGTTTCGGGAGAGTCTTAAGGCGGTCTTCATGAGCGATGAAGAGGGAACGTTCATAAAGGCCACGAAACTCCTTAGGCCTATCCTCTTTATGTTGTATCTAGCACTGACAGTTATGTATTTGCCGTAGTACTTGTCGTACAGCCTTTTGAGCCTGTAGTACTCTATCCCCTCCATTTCGGCTATCTTCCTGAGGCTCTCAAGGGGGTACTTTTCAAGGAGAGTGAATAGAAATTCCAGTTCCTCTAGGAGAGGTTCTGACATTGGTACTCACCGGTGATTTCTCACGAAAAGGTTATATCTCCCCCCTTTATTAAACCTTTCTGGTGGTGCGGAATGGTCAGGATAGAGGTTGTTGAGATAGAAAAGCCCGAAGGGGTTGAGGTCATAATCGGCCAGGGGAACTTTTCGATATTCACGGTTGATGACCTCGCTAAAACCCTGCTCACCACAGTTCCGGGCATAAAGTTCGGGATAGCGATGAATGAGGCAAAGCCCCAGCTTACCAGACACACGGGCAACGATCCAGAGCTCGAGCAGCTTGCGGCTAAGAACGCCGTTAAAATAGGCGCTGGCCACGTCTTCGTTGTATTGATGAAGAACGCGTTTCCAATAAACGTTCTTAACGCCATTAAAAACCACCCGGCCGTGGCAATGGTATATGGGGCGAGTGAGAACCCCTTCCAGGTCATAGTGGGCGAAACAGACCTCGGTAGGAGCGTTCTGGGAGTTGTAGATGGAAAAGCTGCCAACAGGATAGAGACGGATGAACAGAAGGAAGAGCGCAGGAGTCTGATTGAGAGGATAGGCTACAAGATAGCTTGAATACGATACTTTTTTAGGTCTTTCCCTTACTTTTCCATGGTGGTTTGATGAGGCTGGCTTTCGTCACGTCAAATCCTGGAAAGCTAGAGGAGGCTAGGGAGTACTTGGCTCCACTTGGGATAGAGGTTTACCAGCTGAATGTCGATTATCCGGAGATACAGGCGGATTCCCTTGAGGAGGTGGCAGAATATGGTGTTGGGTGGTTGGCTGAGAGGATAGGAGACCCATTCTTCCTTGATGACTCTGGGCTGTTTATCCCTGCACTTAACGGCTTTCCGGGAGTTTACTCTGCCTACGTATACAGAACGCTTGGCATAAACGGAATTCTAAAGCTCATGAGGGGAATAGGGGATAGGAAGGCCTATTTCAAGAGCGTCATAGCCTACTGGGATGGTGAGATTCACTTTTTTGAGGGGAGAGTGGACGGCGTTATAGTTGAGAAGCCGCGGGGAAGTGGTGGTTTTGGATTCGACCCGATATTCAGTCCGACAGGCTTCGACCTAACCTTTGCCGAAATGACAACAATGGAAAAGAATAGAGTCTCCCACAGGGGTAGAGCGTTGCGTGGCTTTGCTACTTGGTTGAAGGAAAACCTTAAATAATGAAATCTTTTCAACTCTCATGGTGAGAGTCGTAATAATGACAAAAGGGGATCGCAATGGTGAGTCAACTTGATACCACCGATATAAGGTTGTTGAGGGAGCTTAAGGAGAATGCAAGGGAGAACATAGCATCTCTCAGCAAGAAACTCGGTATTCCAAGGACGACGGTCCACTATAGGATAAAGAAGCTGGTAGATGAAGGGATAATCGAGAAATTCACGGTCAAACCCAATTACAAGAAGCTTAACCTGGGGACGACAGCATTTATACTGGCGCGCTACGACCCTGATTCGGGGCTTAGCCAGAGGGAGGTTGCCGACCGGATTGCGACTCTTGAGGGAGTCTATGAGGTTCATATCGTGGCTGGCGAGTGGGACCTTCTGATAAAGGTCCGAGCGCCGAATGCCGAGGAAGTAGGAAAGATAGTGGTAGACAGGCTCAGGGAGATAAAAGGTATAGGACAGACAGTTACAATGGTGTCCTTTGTTACGGTCAAGGAAGAAGTCTAAGGGCGATGATCGGCGTTCTCCTTCCTGAGGAGTGATGATGCGAGGAAGGGTGAGCCCTACATCACGCAGCATTCATATATTATCTCAACATCTCTGATTTTTTTCGCCCATTCAATGATCTTCTTGGATGGGTTTGTCAGTCTGTCAACGCTCGATAAGACAGCCCCCCTGTCGAAGTCAAGCCTCCACCTCCCGAGGGGGCGCATGCAACCTATACTTATCTCTCCATCGAAGTGCTCGCGGGCGTATCTAACTACCCTGAGGCTATCCTCAACGGAGGGTTTTGGAACGTTCTCCATCTCGGTACCCTTTGTGGGAATTAAAACATCAAAGACGAGCACGTCTATCGGATATTCGAGGAGCATATCTATCGCTTTGTACTCCCAGTGGATTTTCCCGAAGTCGAGGCCTATTGTTATGTGGGGGGCGACCCTTACCCCTGCCCCCGTGAGGAGGTCGAGGATTTTGAGGTAGTCTTCAACTTTTTTATCTATCTTGTAAACGCGTCGTATCACATCGTCCTCGCCAACGAAGTCAAGGGAGACGACATCGACGTATTTGATCCACTTCAGATCATTCTCGTCTATGAAGCCGACGTGGACGTTGAGCTTGAGATTCGTTCTCCTCTTTATCTCCCTTATTTCATCGGCGTAGAGGTCGAGCGGGACCTTTAAGCGACCGTCCATCCCACCGCTAAGGAGGCAGCCGAGGAAGCCTTCCTTCTCGAGACCGAGACAGTACTCCAGCAGCTCCCCCCGCGGGGGCTTCTTCATGCCCTCTAAGTAGTGCCTTCCGCAGTGGGCGCAGTTCAGAGCACAGGCGTTGCCCGTGAGTGAGATTGATGGGAATTTAATGCCCGGGATGTAGATTTTGAGCTTTTTTCTCTCGGCCATTAGAGACACCGCTTTGGGCTTGAGGGATCTACACAGAAAAAAAGTTCGGAAAGATATAACAGTTTTGGGGGCAAAAATGGGAAAAAGTCACTCCTCTGTTCCTCCCTGGTTCTTGAAGAGAGGCCACCAGGCCTTCTTTCCAAAGAGACTCATCATGGCTGGTCCTATGAAGTACACTGCCATCGTTGCCGTCAGTAGAACTCCAGCGGCGAGAGCGAAGCCCATTTCCCTCGTCCCCCATGTACCGCTGAGCATTAATGAGCCGTAGGTGGTTGCTAGGACTGATGCAAGCCCTATAACGAGTGCGTCCATGGTTCCTGCTGCGACGACCAGTGAGTCTTCTGGAGAGCGCCGCTCGAACTCATCCCTTGCCTTCACAAGGTAGAAGCTGTTGTAGTCTATGCCTACTCCCATGAGCACTACGAAGACCATCAGGGGCAGGAACCACATCACCTGCTGCCCGAATATCCTCTCAAAAAGCCAGGTGGAGATCCAGATGCTTGTCATGACTCCAAGGAATATCGTCGCCATGGTGGAGGCTACTGCAGGAAGCCCCTTGAGCGTCGGTATTAGGGAGAGGAACATCAGTACCAGGGCCACTGGGAGGATTCTATGCCAGAACACGTCGTTGATCTTTTCGCTGAGGTCGAGTGAAAGGGCGGCGTTTCCACCGACGAGTCCTGCTTTGAGGCGTGAGTTGTCTGCCGAGACGCTTTTCAGGTATGCTCTCATTTCCCTGACGAGTTCTTTAGCTTCCTTGCTGTTGGAGTCGTACTTGGCCGAAACCTGGATAAGGACCTTGCTTCCGTCGGTGGAGATGTAGCGGTCTCCTCCGAGGTTCTTTATTGTTGTGAGGCTTAGGTTGTTGATGGGTTCTCCGTAGGGCATTGTCGGCGAATAAACACCGGTTACACCCTTCATCTTTTTGAGGTGACTGCTTATCTCCTGTATCGTGCTTAGGTCGGAATCACTTATTGGGCCGTTGAACTCGAGGACAATGTAGTAGGGCGAGGCCACTGCCGCCCCTAGCTTCTCTTGGCTGAGCCGGAGGAAGTGGTAAGTCTCGCTATCCTTTGGAAGGAACAGGGTCATGTCGTGACTTCCGTTAAAGTGGAAGAAGTTGTAGGTCGCTGGAACCGCTATCAAAAGTCCTATGAGGAGGACTGCCTTTGCATGTCTGACCACCCAGCCGGCTATCCTGCTTCTCTCATGGACGTCGGGTGAGATGTGTCTTATTTGTCTTGGCCACCAGAACACGGCCTTGTCCCCTATCACAGCTGTTATTGCGGGGATGAAAGTCAGGGAAGCCACAAGAACCGTTACCACTGCAAGAGGCGCTATTATGCCCATCTGCTGAAACATTGGGAACTCCCATGCTAGGACGAAGGATGCGAAGGCTATGATGTCGGTGAAGGCACTCGCGAGCACAGCATCCTTTGAGCGTTTTAGGGCCTCGGCGACTGCTTTCTCATGTTCATAACCTTCAGCCAGGTATTCTTTGAACCTGTGGAGATAGTATGTCGAGTAGTCTATCCCCAGTCCGAGGGCAGTTGTTATCGTTATCATCCTCGCCCAGCTACCGACGTCAGTAACGTTGCCCTTTGCTAAAAGGTATGTTATTCCGAGGGCCGTGAGAGTTGCAGTGGCCACTCCTGTAAACGGCAGGAACGTGGCGAGCAAGGCCGCTCCCATGAGTACGAACAGGATTATCAGGGCACCTATTATGCTCGCCTTGGTGGTTCTCTCGTTGTCCTTCTCTCCAAGAGTGAACATCTCGTGAAGCTCTATCGGAGTCCCTCCTAACGCCCCAGTTACGTGCGGGAAATAGGCTCCGAACTCCTTCATGGCGATCTCCTTGACGATGGTGGCGTTTCCGGCGAGGTACTTGTACTGATCTTGTCCAGGTGCCGTCGTCCCCTTGGGGACGAATGTTATGAGTATCGTTGTGTTGTCATCGCTCTTGAACATCTTCAGGTATGCCCCAGCGGTTTTGTAGACGGTTGGATACACCTCCTCTGCTATTGGCTTAACGTCGTTCCTTTCTATCCCCTCTGGATTGTCTTTGAACTTGAATGCGATTTTCACGAGTTGAGTAGTGTTCACGTTTATCTCCACACCACCTATTCCTTTCTCAAGGTATGAACCGATTATGGCCTCAATCTTAGCCTTAACGAGCCTTTCAATTGAATCCTGCTTCATTGGATAATTCCTGACGACGTCTTCCATGATACTCCAGACTGCATATCTAACCTCCTTTGGCGTGTTGGCGGGCATCATCTCGTCCAGCTGTTCCTTGGAAGCGCTGAGGAAAGCCTTCTCGGCTAGTCTCCTGGGGTCTGCTCCATTGTATAATGCCTTGAGCATCTCCCTGGTCTCTGGCGTCCTGGACTCGGGAGGCATGAGCTTCAAAACCACCGTGAGGGTGGCGTTTTCAAGGGCTGAACCGTTGAGTATTCCTTCTGGATCTGCTGTGGCTTCCTCGACGAGAAGCTGGGACACTTCCTCCGGATTCGGTACATTGCCCTGGAGTTTCTTGGTCATTTCCTTCTCCAGGAGTTGCTTTGCGATACTGCCAATTGCCTTTTCATTGCCCCCGCTGGAATAAACTGCCCGGAGAACCCCCTCTGGGAAGGCAAACCCTTTGGATTCCATGAGCTTTGACGTTATTTCTATCGTTGCGTTTTCAAGAAGCCTTGAGTTCCACGTAAGCATGCCGACCGCATGGGGGTCGTACCTCATAGTGGTATCAACGATGGTCGGGACCAGAGGTTTGAGTTCGGGGGAAACTTTTTCCCTCAAGGTGGTTATCAAGAGGTTCCTCTCGAAGGATTTGCTCGGTCCCCCCTTCATAAGGCCGAGAAGTACGTCTTCCACGTTGGGTATCTGCAGCAGTGGGTTGTTCGGCTGGGAGGCCCTCATGTAGTTGAGGAAGAAGTTAACGGTTGTCTTTTCAACTTGGGCAGGAGATGGATTCTTTCCGAGGTATAGGGAAGCGTTGACCAGTGCAGCCATCGTCTTAGAATCAACCTCTCCAAATCCTGGGATCTCGGTGCTCTGGTTGCCCATTTCAATGATGTCTGGGAGTGAACGGAGGGCTGAGGTTGCCAGCTGGGAGATGGTTGGTTTTAGGGTTTCAAGTGGCATGGATTGGAGAGCAAATTCATCCATGTGTTCTTCGTCAATTTTAACAACGCCGGCGTAAAAGGCGGTAGAATATGCCTCCGCAAGGGATCTCTGGGATTCATTTATGCCTGTTACTACAATCTTCCCGGTGACGTTAGCGAGAAGGGGATCAGTAATCGCGGCCTTTCCGTATCTGGCGTAAACTGGGTAGGTTGCATCAAATACTGCGTAAACGAACTCGCTGCTTGTACCCGTCTTCTCCGCAACAGCTTCGGCGACATCTGGGCTCAGAGAGCCAAGATAGTAAGCACCGCTCTCGAAGAGAGCCTTGTAGACGGCAATCGTACCTATGAAGGTGTTTCCAAAGCTTTCATTAAGAGTGTAGAGCCCAACGTTCATTTTAATGATGGTATTGTTTAGAGTTCTCAGCATCTCCCCGGTCTCGCTCAGGTTCTTGTGGAGTTCGTAGTATGCTCCGTCTGTGCCGTTTATAGCTTTCCTGAGTCCAATCATCTGGTCGTATAGCTCGGTGAGGTTAGCATTGAGCGCAAGGTACCCATTAGCTGCTCCCACGAGGCCTTTTCTCATGCTCTCGGTTGTGTTTGAGAGCATATATGTCTGGGCTAAGACCTTCCCAAAGCTCTCGTTGGTCTGGGCGGCTGTGTTGTAAAGAAGTCCACTGACGTTGGCCGTCATCTTGGTCACGTTCAGGGCTATGTCGTAGCTGGTGTTCCAGAGCATGTCAACGACATCATAGTATGAAGTTACGTTGTAAGCGTACTTCCCTTCCACTTGCTCTTTGAACGCGTAGTAAGCCTCTTTGCTCTTTTTGTCGTTGACGCTTATGTTCGTGATAACCAGGTACGTGGTGTTCTCATTCTGGGCCTTCTCAAAGTCTTTCGTCATTATGTTCTGGACGTCTATAGATTCAATGTGTTTGGGCATCATTTGACTCATTCCATAGTTGGTGACCTCGTTGAGCTTGATCGCGAGCGGAACAGATACGATAATAATTACCATCCATATTGCGAGCACGAGCTTCGCGTGATTTGCTATCCACTCGTTCCAGGACATTAGCACACCTCCGTAATCCTTTTAAACAATTGCAACATACGTGTCAATAACTAACATGTCTGAATTATATATGTGTGTTTCAGACATATCTCTCCGGGCAAGGGTTATAAAGATTTTGGTTGGATGGTGGTACTATGTTGGAGGGGGAAGTCTCAATAATCAGGAGTATGTTCACGGTTCCAATGAGAAATCTCATCCTCCTGATCATCGGTTTGAAGGGTGAGGCACACGGTTACGAGATACTCAAGGAGATAGAGACGATAGCAGCTGGGCTCTGGAAGCCCAGCCACGGCAACCTATACACGATGCTGAATAAGATGGTGGAGGAGGGGCTCATCGAGCCCCGGGAGGAATATCACGGTAGGAGGAGACTTGTGAAGTATTCTCTGACAGAGAGGGGTTGGAACTACTTGAGGGAGGCCAACGATCTCGCGCTCAAGTCCCTTTACATTGCGATTCAGTACCATGAGAGGATGAGGAGCAAGCTCCTGGAGAAGGGCTACAGGAGGGAGATAGCCGTCGAGGCCGTGGAAGAATACCTCAGCGTTCTGGACGATATATGTGAACTCCTCGATGAGAAGAGGAGACAGCTCAGAAGGAGGCTAGAAGAACTCAACTCCTCTCAGGACACTCCATCTTAAGGAGAAATCGAAGATAGAAGATCTTTCCGAGGATTGCCAGTATTGTGAAGGAGCCTAGGATGGGTACTGCAAGTATTTTCATAAGCGACCAGAACTCGTTTGGGGCCTCAATGGCCGGTATAAATGGCATAGCCGCCATGAGAAACAGCACGACGGAGTTAATCCTTGACGTCCACAGACTTTTCCTGAGTCCTTCTATCTTCCACAGAACGCTGTTTCTTATCCACACTGAGAAGTAGTTCAGAGCCGCACCACTCAGGGCTACGACTGAGGTTATAACAAACTCTCTGGGCCCGAAGGGGAGGATGTTCTCTATCACAGCTGAGTATGTGTAGTATGCCGAGCCGAGAATCATGAACCACGAAACCGCTCTGAGAAAGTAGGCTATCGTGAAGCGTTTAATTCCCCACCTTCCGAAGAGCCGGCTCACAAGCTCCGTCATGCCGGTGTAATAAAGAATTGTTGAAGTTCCTAAGAATGCGAGCGAGAGGTCGGGGGAGGTGGAGGTGCTGAGGGTTCCGAGGAGCAGGAAGACCTCTGCCAGAATGAGAAGGGGGCGGGGTTTGAGAATGGTTTCAGCGTCCATGGATTCCACCAAAAAATAGAGAGCTCAAAGAAATGGATTGTGGAATTTCCTTCCAGGATAGAGGGCCATGCCTTCAAGCTCCTCTTCTATTCTTATGAGCTGGTTGTACTTGGAGTTTCTGTCCATCCTGGCCGGAGCACCGGTCTTTATCTGGCCTGTGTTGAGGGCGACTGCCAAATCGGCTATGAATGGGTCGTCGGTCTCTCCAGAGCGGTGTGACACAACGACTCCCCACCCTGCCCTGTAAGCGGTGTAAGCAGCATCGATGGCCTCGCTAAGAGTTCCAATCTGGTTGACCTTGAGGAGGAGCGCGTTCGCGGCCCCCATTACAATAGCCTTCCTTATCCTCTTCGGGTTAGTAACGAAGATGTCATCACCTACTATCTGTATCTTTTTCCCAAGATCCTTCGTGATGAGGGCAAAGTTCTCCCAATCCTCCTCGTGGAACGGGTCCTCTAGTGAGACTATCGGGTAGGTGTTAACTAGCTCTCTGTAAAGCTCAAGGAGCTCGCCGCCGTCGTATTCCTTGCCGTTGACGACGTATTTCCCGATGTCCGGGTGATAGAACTCGCTTGAGGCAGGATCCATGGCGAAGGCTATCTCGTCGCCGGGTTTGTAGCCGGCCTCCTCAATGGCTTTAATAAGGAGTTCAAGTGGTTCATGGGGCTCCTTTAACGGCGGCGCAAAACCGCCTTCATCGCCGACGTTGACTGCGTCTTTTCCGTACTTTTCCGCTATAACTCCCTTGAGGACGTGGTAAGTCTCGCTGACCCAGCGGATGCCCTCTCTAAAGCTCTCGGCTCCAACGGGCATTATCATGAACTCTTGAAAGTCGAGCTCGTTGCCAGCATGTACCCCACCGTTGATGACGTTGCTCATTGGAACGGGCATAACGTAGGCGTTGGTTCCGCCGATGTACTGGTAGAGCGGTAAACCCAAGGCGTTTGCAGCTGCCTTTGCAACTGCAAGAGAGACGCCGAGAATAGCATTCGCCCCGAGGTTGCTTTTGTTTTCAGTGCCATCGAGTTCGAGCATAAGAGTATCGATGTCCCTCTGCCAAGTGACGTCCATACCTACGATCTCCGGTGCGATTATCTTGTTGACATTCTCAACAGCTCTTCTGACTCCTTTTCCGTGGTAGCGCTTTCCTCCATCGCGGAGCTCGAGGGCTTCATGGGTGCCCGTGCTCGCTCCGCTCGGAACTGCAGCCCTCCCCATGCTTACTGGAGTGTACACCTCCACCTCAACCGTTGGGTTTCCCCTGCTGTCTAGGATTTCCCTAGCTATAACTGCAGTAATCTCATACGGGTTCTCCATACTAATCACCTCGGGTGATATTTCTCCTCGGGCATTTAAATCTTAGCTTCGAATCCGATTGAAACGATGGATATCCGTATATACTTCTCTCAGTGTTTCCTTTGGTGGGACGATGAGACGGCTAATTGTGCTGTTAATTCTCATTATTTTTACTCTAATGCCTCTTGTTGGGGCATGTATGAACCCCGCCGATCGCTATGCCGTGGAGGCTGTTTTTAACAAACCTGGAGTGATGTACAAACCTTACCCCTCCTTCTACGTCCCCCACAATGCTCTTGTTGAAAACAAAACCTTTCTCTTCCGCTCCCACTATAACAGGCGGCTTTACGTTCTCCTCTGGAATGCAAGCGACGGCCCCCACTTGAAGGTTGGGATACCCGTTGAGTGGGGATCCCAGACAGTTTCTGTTGCTTCCCTTAACGTCTTTATTCTCCTAACTGGGGAGGTATTGAGAATCTAGAGAGAAATGGTTGGAGGATTATCAACAACACAACGTTTGAGAGGGGCGGCGTGGTGATAACTCTGAGACCGGTTAATGCTGGTGAGTGCACATCCAATTCTGAGTGTGGCACCGGGGCTGCTCCGGAGAGGTATGCGCTCCCAAGGGAGAGGCATCGAAGATGGTCCCCCTGCGTTTACAGACCTTGGTACTCCTGCTTTGCCTTGTTGCGGTTGTGTCAATGGAGTTTGCACCTGGAAGCCAAACTCAACCTTTGAGTCCTGCCTGAAGGGACATGGCATTGATCCTTCGAAGGTAATACACTCTGGACACTTTGAACTCGAGATCAGGGGTATCAACAAGTCGGATGAAGATATAAACGCTTCAGTTAAGGACTTCCTTGGGGCTTTTGGAGTCTCCTGCAGCGCTCCGCTAATCCTCGTCAAGACCTCCGTGACGAGGCTCTCCCCCCAAGTTGACCCCTCGGAGCCCAACGCCTCAGGAGCGGTAAAAGCGGAGCTTGAGTGGCTGAGGAGCGTCGGTGCACTCAGGGTTAATGATAAAGGAGATGGGGGCGATAGCAAATGTTACAGAATGGGTTTTTTGCTGATCCCAACAGTAAGATAGGGTGGTACGAAGCTGCTAACGGCACCTACGCTTGGATGCCTTACCACAAGACCAAAGGCCCGCTCCTAGTAAAATGCTCCTCCAGAAACGTTCCGGCCTATGAACTCCCCAACGGAACGGCCTACATTGGCCCGACTCCGACTCAGCGGGGTCAGGAACCATCAACCCCGACCAGTCCCCAAGAATCTGTGGTCCTGGGGTTATGATATTGCTCCCGCTCGCGCTTCTGGGGAGGAGGTGAACTTTTAAACCGTCCCTCCAATATTTTTCCATGGAGTGGAAGAAGAGGCTTCTTGAGGACGGGTTCATTGAGGTTGGGCCTTTCAGGGTTGAGCTGACGCTCGACAACACCTTCATGGACATGGAGTATATACCCAGGGTGGCGGTCTACGACGAGGAAACGGCTCGCTGGTACGTTTTGAGAAACCCGATTACAAAGGGAAGCACCCTGGACGAGGGCTGGAGAAACGCTGTGGACGTTTTGGAAGAAGTTTGCAGGCAGGAGAACGCTGATCTTGGAGACCCGGAGGTTTCAAGGCGTTTTATCGAGATCTTCTCCTCTCTATGCCACTAAATTTTGTTGGATATTTTCCAAACTTCCCTCAAATTTAGAGGAAACCTCTACAGTTTTGTGGGAAAAGTTCTAAATATCCCCTCATCATCTGATAATTGGGTGATAGTTATGGCTGGTGGTATTGATATTGCTCGTTATATTGACCATACCAACCTGAAACCCTATGCTTCGAAGGAGGATATAATAAGGCTCTGCGACGAGGCAATTCAGTACAACTTCTACGCAGTCTGTGTAAACCCCTACCGCGTGAAGCTCGCGAAAGGCTATCTGAGCGAGAAGAATGCAGACGTCAAGGTCGCTAGCGTTATAGGCTTTCCCCTCGGTGCAACACCAACCGAAGTGAAGGTATTCGAGGCCAAAAGGGCTCTTGAAGATGGCGCCGATGAGTTGGACATGGTGATAAACATAGGTGCGCTGAAGGACGGGAACTATGACTACGTTAAAAACGATATAGCCGAGGTCGTCAAAGTGGCCCATGAGAAAGGGGCAAAGGTCAAAGTCATAATAGAGACTTGCTTCCTAACTGATGAGGAGAAAGTCAAGGCTTGCGAGCTGGCAAAAGCAGCTGGAGCGGACTTCGTTAAGACATCAACGGGCTTTGGTACTGGGGGAGCTACAGTTGAGGACGTCAAGCTAATGAGAAAGGTTGTCGGCCCCGAGATGGGTGTCAAGGCGGCGGGCGGCATAAGAACATACGAGCAGGCTTTGGCAATGATAGAGGCAGGGGCAACGAGAATAGGCACTTCCAGTGGAGTCAAGATCGTAGAGGGGGCAAAGAAATGAGTGAGGTAAATGAACTTCTGGCAAAGGCCATGAAGGAGCTCAGAGAGGAGGGACTCAATCCGGATCTCCTTCTCGTCGGCCCTCAGTTTCTCGAATACTCTGCACCGGTTCTCAAGGAGTATGCATCAACGCTTAAAATTTACAAAATTGACGAGCTGGGCTTCGATGCCGTTGTGGCGGATTCCTCCTTCCTAGGACAGATACGCAGGGCATCCCGCAGGATATCCATAGAGCCGCTCTTCAGGGAAAAGGAAATGTGGGAAGAATTCCAGAAGCTTGACGTTTAAATGAGGTCCTCGACCTCAGGATACCTCTTCTTTACTGCCGTTGCCAGCCCGGTGCCAACGAGTACTCCTGTGACTGCTTGGAGTATGTTGGGTGGTATCTCCGTTAGGGCCAGAGAGATGCCGAGAAGCGGTATCTCAAAGAGAAAGTAGCCTAGCACCATTTCCGAACCACCGATGACGCCTCCCAGTATTAGGTTACCAGGTTTGCTGCTTCTTTTGGTGAGGTAGCCTACTATCAGCCCCTCAAGCCCTTTAACCACCAGAGTTATCGGGGCCCAGCCAGCGTAGGGGCTAAATGCGTCTGCCATGGCAGAGCCGACACCGCCGGCGAATGCACCAACAACCGGACCGAAGAGCATCGCAGTAAACATTATCATCGTGTCGCCAAAGTTAAGATAGCCCCCAGTGGGCAGATTGATTTGGATAATCCTGGTGGCAACGAATACAAGGGCGGTCATTATACCTGTTATGGCCACCATACTGGCGCTCCTAAACTTCTTTCTGTTGATCCATATGTAGGCTAGGAAAACGGCAACGGCACCACCGAGTACGTATGGAACGTAAGGTTTGAGGGGATCTAGTACGTCTCCCATGAACATCACCGCGAGAAATTCAAGTTTCTGCTTTAAAAATCTTCTCAAAAGAGAAAGGAAAAAGTTCATTTGAGGGAAGCCTTGAGGGCCTCCTCGAAAATCTCCATGGCAACGTCTATTTCCTCCTTCGTGACAATGAGCGGTGGGATGAAGCGTATGCTGTTGTCGCCGCAACCGAGGAGTACCAGCCCGCGCTTTGCAGATTCCTTGACTATCCTGTTCCTCAACTCTGGGTTCTTCTCCTTGGTGTCCTTGCTCTTGACTATCTCAACCGCCTGGGCCAGTCCAAGGCCGCGGGCATCGCCGATGATTTCATACCGCTCCTTAAAGTCCTCGAGATACTTGTGGAGGTAGTCCCCAACCTCCTGGACGTGCGGCAGGAGCTCCTTGACTATCTCAACGACCTCTATTCCCGCGGCTATCGCGACCGGGTTGCCTCCGAAGGTGGTCGCGTGTCTTCCAGGCTTGTCGAAGCTTATTTCTTTCCTGTGAACGACACCCGCTAAGGGTATCCCGCCACCTATGGCCTTGCCGAACTGGATGAGGTCAGGCTCAACTCCAAAGTGCTCGATGGCCCAGAACCTGCCGGTCCTTCCGACACCCATCTGCACCTCATCGTCCGCTAGGAGAATTCCGTACTCGTCGGCGAACTTTTTGAGTTCTTTGAAGAAGTTCTTCGGCGGGACAACGTAACCTCCTTCACCCTGTATCGGCTCGAAGAATATCGCCCCGACCTCGTGCGGCGGAACGTGCCTGAAGACGTACTCCTCGATGAAGTCCAGGACGCGGTTGATAAGTTCGTCAGGTTCCTCATAGCCGTCGATTCCCCAGAGGTTCCTGTAGGGGTTCGGGTAGGGGATATGGGTAACTCCCGGCATCGTAGGGAAGAAGCCATCCTGCTGGGCCCATTTGCTCGCTGTGAGGCTGAGGACGGCCTGTGTTCTTCCGTGGAAGGCGTGATAGAAGGCTAAAAACTGTTTCCTTCCGGTTCCGTACTTGACGAGCTTCATGGCCGCTTCGTTCGCTTCAGCACCGCTGTTGCCGTAAACCACCTTCTTCTCGAAGTCTCCTGGGGCAAGCGCGATGAGCTTCTCAGCGAGAATAACCGCATTCTCATAGAAGAAGTCGGTCAGTGAGTAGTGGGTGAACTTCTCGGCCTGCCTCTTTATCGCTTCAACAACCCTTGGATGGGCGTGGCCAACGTTGAGAACACCCACGCCGCTTGCAAAGTCATAGAAGATGTTCCCGTCGACATCGTAAACTCTGATGCCTTCTCCATGGTCTATGACTATTGGGAGGTTCTCGGGGTCCTGGGTTGTAACTGCAAGCCTCTCAAAGTTCTTTTCGATAACATCCTTTCCCTTTGGTCCGGGGAGTTCCTTAACGTTGGGCCTAACAACCATTTGCATCACCGGAAAAACCTCGGGTTTTTCCTATATAAGCCTGTGTTCATCAATGAACATTTTTGACCGAAAATTTTTCGGAAGGAGGCTGCAAATCCTTGAGCCCCTGGAGTTATGATATCCGAGGGCCCCCAAATTGATGAACTCTCTTGAGTTTTCTTTTTCGGTAGGATAGTAGTCGGCATGAGGAGTGTTAATACTCGAAGGCTTTTTCTAGCATCGTTTGGAGTGAATCTGATTATTTCACTGGTCTTTTACTGGCTCTCCTTTGGGGTATTTAACAAAGGAAGAGCTGGAAGAGTGAAGAAACTTGACTCACTCAACGACCTTCGAGTTCCACTCCTCCAGGAGTTCCTTGGCGGAGTTCGCAGCGATAGCTCCCTGGCCTACCGCCACCGCTATCTGCTTGAAGACGTTGGTTATGTCGCCGGCCGCGAAGATACCCTTGACCTTGGTGCGCATGTGCATATCAACCGGAATGTATCCGTACTCGTCGGTTATGCCGAGGTGTTTGACGAAGTCCGTTTTGGGCTCGTAGCCAATGAATATGAAGACTCCGTCGACTGCCATCTCGCTCTCCTCGCCGGTGATGCGGTTCTTGAGCTTTACCGCCTCGACCTTGCCATCCCCTTTAATCTCCGTAACGACGGTGTTGAGTATCGTCGGGATTCCGCTCTCCTTGAAGCGGTCCTGCAGTATCTTGTCGGCCCTGAACTGGTCGCGTCTGTGAACGAGAGTGACATTGACCCCTATACTCTTAAGATAAAGCGCTTCCTGAAGTGCCGTGTTTCCACCGCCTACAACTATGACCTCCTTGCCCTTGAAGAGCGGGCCGTCGCAGGTCGCGCAGTAACTAACCCCCCTTCCGGTGAATTCTTTTTCTCCCGGAACGTGTAGCTTCCTAGGAGCTGCTCCAACGGCTATTATTATGGTCTTTGCCTTGTATTCCTTGCCGTTCTTGGTCCTTACGGCAAACTTGCACGGTCCCTCGTAGTAGGCACACTCGGTGGGATCTACTCTTTCCACCTCGTCAAAGACAATTTCAACTCCGAGGTTTTTCACCTGCTCATGCATTCTGTTGGTCAGCTCAGCGCCGCTGATCTGAAGGAAGCCTGGGTAGTTCTCTATGAGGTCTGTCAGTGCCATGTTGCCCCCGAGGTCTTTGCTGATGATGAGGGTTTCCAGGCCAAAGCGTTTGGCGTAGATTGCAGCCGTGAAACCCGCAGGTCCCGCTCCAATGATAAGAACGTCCCAGGTTTTCTTTTCGTACTCGCCACCGCGTGAAAATCCTCCGAGACTGAACATCTCTCTCACCTCCAGTTTTCCTAACGTGGATTATTTAAAAGCATTATTGCCCATTTCTGGGAAGTTACATTAGCTTCAGACTCCCGTCAAGGAGCAGGTGGAGGGTGTAGCCACTGAAGGCAGCGACTCCAACGAAGAGGGCCTCTTCTGCACCCATGTTTATCCCGTATTCCGTGAAGAGGAGGGCTATTAGGCCGTAGACAGTAGCAAAAGCGAGCGAATGGATAACGCCCCTGTGCCGGGGCATGAGCCAGGAGAACCCGTACCATGCAGCCAGGGCTCCGGCCGTCCCTATCATCCATCCTACCGTGAGTGTCTTCAAAGGATCTTCATAGTTGAGGGAGTTCATCGCCCGAAGAGAGACTGCGGCCCCGGCCAGTACTGCCACGACGGCCTTTGCACCCCGGTGTATGAGCGCATCTGGATGATCTATGTCTGGCAAATCACTTCCGAAGACGTATAGGGCGTAACCGATAACCACGGCGGAAGTGCTCAGCTTGAGTGGAAGCCCAAAACGGTATTTTAAAAGTGCCGTGGCCGAGATAAAGAGGGGATAGCTGAGTATCCCACCTAACACGTGTTTCTCGTAGTTCATGATTTCACCTCAAGAGGAGGTTCAATACTCCTCTTTCTGCCCCTGTCCTTCCTCTAGGAACTTCCTAACGTAGTCAGGAACCTTGTAGTTCCCTCCAGGGTCCCCAACTAGGAATCCAAGCCTCACCAACTCATTGAGGCTTTCATATACCTGAACACCGGGTTTCTTGACGACCTTTGCGATCTGAATGTAGCTGGCCGGCCCTCCGTTGAACTCAAAGACTATCGCCTTCACGAGATCCTTGTATTCCTTGGGGATTCTGGTAAGGTATTCGTCGAGGCTCTTTGGCTCCTCGAGTATAGTGGTCACGACAAAGTCATCTATTGGGTCAAAGCGGTGTTTTGCGGCCTCAGTGAGAACGTAGTGGAGCAATCTAAGAGTCTGCCTGGGGTTCCCTCTTCCGAGTCTGTGGATAAGTCTCACAGCATCCTCTGTGAAGGGGTAAAGCGGATCGTCGGTGTCCTTTACTCTAACCCGGTTGAGCCTCTTCTTGACGAGTTCATAAGCTTCGTCAAGGCTCATTGGCCTTAACTTGAACTCATAGTGGAGGCGCATGAAAAACGCCGGAAATATCTTCGTATACTCCTCGTAGACCTCTGGGATGCAGGCGAAGGCCACGATACAGCCCTCTGGCATGTTGCTGATGAAGTGTCGCAACATTTCAAAGAACTGTATCTTCTCTTTTTCACTTGCTCCCTGCATGTTCTCGAGCTCGTCGAGGAGGATGGCGCAGTAGGGGAATCTACTCATCTGCTCTGTTAAGAGTTCCGCTATGTCTCTGCTCTTGTATTCCTGGGTGTCGCTCAGCATTTTCTCTAGTCTGTCGATGAAGCCGAGTTTTCTGGATAGGTTCTCAAGGAAGATGTTAGTCCTGCTCTTCGGAGGCTTTATGGCATAGAATATGTCCCTAGTTAACTTGAGAATGTCATGGGTGTCAACCTTAACATAAAGGGCCTTACCTCTGTGTTCTTCTATTGCCTTTGCTATTGTCTTTAATCTCTGGGTTTTCCCCATCCCAAGGGGGCCGATTATGCTGAGGGCGATTGAACTTCTATTTCCTATGACCTCGGAGACTATCATCTGGAGGCGCATGTCGATCTCCTGGTAAACGTGTATACTTTCCACGTCCTTTATTCCTTCGCTTGCGAGCTGCTCAAACGGATTTCGAGAAAGACCGTACACTTCGTATGACTGGTAAGGGTAAACCTTAAGGCCACCGGATTCCATTTTAGTCCACCAAACAAGCTTTGTGTTCCGGATATAAAAAGTTGTCCTTTGGTGGTCTAAGATGACAATGCTTCTCGTAACTACCCCCCCTGGGAGAGAGGGAGACGCTATCCTTGAGCTTGAGTGGGCCCTTGGAAAGATCCGGGTTAAAGGAACTGAGTGGAAGGGTGTCCTGCTCGCTGAAACGCCGCTATCAAAGGAAGATGCATTAAACCGGCTCAGAAACTTCGCGACTCAGGCAATCCAGAGGGTTGTTTCCATTGAGAAACTTGTTCCCGCTAGATGGGAGGAGATTGAGGAAGCGGCCATGAGGCTTGCGGAGAAAATGGACGGAACCTTCGCGGTCCGCGCTAAAGTAAGGGGCAACAAGAAGCTCTCCCAGAGGGAGCTCGAGATAAATCTCGGCTCACTTATAGTCGAGCACTTCGGCCTCCCAGTTAACCTCAGCGACCCGGACTACACCCTGGTGATCGAGGTACTGGGCAAGAGGGCGGGTCTCGGGGTGCTGAAGAGGGGAGAGGCTATCCGCTTTGAAGTTGTGGAGTGAAGGATAAATAGGATGAGCACCAAGTTGATATGATGCTCAAGAAAATAGCATGCCTTTCCCTCGTCCTGGCATTCATCTTCCCGACACTGGTGATCTTGAAGCCATACTTGAGCTTTGAGGGGGCCACCGAATACTCTGGTGAGCTCATTGTCCTTCCGGAGCCGAGACTGGATTCCGATGTCAGCGTTGAGGAGGCAATAGCAAAGAGGAGGAGTATTCGCTCTTATACCGACGAGCCGATAACGCTCGACCAGCTCTCCCAGCTCCTGTGGGCAGCCCAGGGAGTGACCGAGGAAAGAAGAAAATACCGTTCGGCCCCAAGTGCCGGCCCCACTTATCCCTTTGAGGTTTATCTAGTTGTTGGAAACGTAAAAGGCCTCTCTCCTGGCATCTACCACTACCTGCCGGAGGAGCATGCATTGGAGGCAGTGAAAACCGGGGAGTTTAGGAGAGAGCTACAGAGGGCGGCGCTTAACCAGGAGTGGGTTGGAAATGCTCCGGTGGACATAGTTCTTGTGGCCTTTTACGAAAGGACCACTAGGGTATACGGCGAGCGCGGTGTGAGGTACGTCCACATGGAGGCCGGCCACATAGGCCAGAACATCTACCTCCAGGCCACGGCTCTGGGCCTCGGAACGGTAGCGGTTGGTGCCTTCGATGACGACGACGTTAGAAGGCTCCTTGAGACTGATGGTGAGCCCCTTTACATCTTCCCGGTGGGTGTTCCATATGGTGCTCCTTGACCACTGCCTTCTTGGATACGTCTCCTTCGGTCTCTTCACCCTCACCATGTTCAGTGGGGCTATGATATTCCTATCCAAGGAAAGGAAAGAACTTTGGATAAAGTTCCATGTGGTTTCAAGCCTGGTAGCATACATCATGGCCTTCATAGCTGTTTGGATCGTCAGGTAGCCCAAACCCTTATTTATCCCTTCAACGAGGGTTGGGTAGTGATGATCATGGTGGATATTGACGAGATAGTTGAAAATCTCTCAAAGCTCTCCTACAGGGAGGTACTCGCCTACTGGATTACCAGTGAGGAGGAAGAAGCCGAGTTCTACAGAAGACTCGCTGGGAGGGCTAGAGCTCTCGGCCTTCCTGAGAGCCTCGCAAAGGCCTTTGAGAAGCTCTCGATTGATTCGGAGAGGCATGCGAGGGAACTCACGAAGATATTCAGGGAGGAGTTTAAGGTTGATCCGAAAACCCACATCCCGCCCCTTGAAGTCCTGCCCGTTCTTGAGAAGTTCGAAAGGGCGGATCAGATTAAGGAAGTGCTGGAGGCGGCAATGGAGAGCGAGTTAATAGCCATGAATGCCTATAAAACACTGGCAGAGAAGGTGGAAGACCCCAAATTAAAGGAGCTCTACTCGAACCTGGCTGATGTTGAGAAGGGTCACTATGAAACCCTTAAGATGGAATACGAGAAAGTGGGTGGTTGACATGGTGGTTGAGGTTTTGAATGAGATAAGGAAGCTAGACGAGCGCGAACTCCTGAGCTACTGGATCAAAGGGGAGTACGAGGAGGCCGAAACCTACTGGAAGCTGGCGGAGCGCGCCAAAGAGCTCGGCCTTCCAGATGAGGTTGTTGAAACGTTCAAAAGACTTGGAGACGAGTCGAAGATGCACGGCGATGAGCTCTTCAAGATATACAAGGAGGCTTATGGGGAGGAACTGGTGGAAGTAAATGTCCCAAACGTTGAAGCCCTCAACGTTCTCGGGAAGTTCTGGAAGGTGGAAGATCTGGCCGACGTTCTCGACAATGCTATGGAGAGTGAAAAGCTTGCTGAAACAATATACAGAAGACTTGCTGAAGAATGTGACAAAGAGAGTCTGAAGGGAACTTACCTAAAGTTGGCAGAGGTGGAGAGGGGCCATTATGAGGCACTCAAAAATATTCTGGCGGAGGTTCAAAAGGAAAAAGTGTGAAGAAGTTAAAGGGAACGTTTAAGTTCCTTCTTTGGCTAGATTTGGATTTTCTGTTCCTTTCTTGTAGAGATCTTTCGCTTCGGGAGGCTCTTCTATCAGGTTGTCGCTGTACTTGTCGTAATCCGCCAGCAGGAACTCGTCGCTCATGCTGAGGGCTTTAACGGCCTTCTCCTCTCCGGGGAACTTCTTGCCGGGGCATACGTCGACGCAGAGGGCGCAGAACATGCATCGCGCGGCGTAGTGCCTTATCTTCTTGAGCTCCGGAATCCACTCCATCGCATCCGCCGGGCAGACCATTATACACAGCCTGCAGCCTATGCACCTCTCCGGGTCGTAGTGTATCTTGCCCCTAAAGCCTTCGGGAACGGGCACGGGAGGGTTTATCTTGGCCTCGCCCCTCTGGACCTTCTCTATCAGCGCAGTAACGTTCGCGGGGGCGTGCTTGACCGGGAAGGGGTTGGTGGCAGGCCTGTGGACGAGCTGCTTGAGCAGGACAAACATCATCTTGTTTACCATCCATCACACCCCCATCCAGACGAGGGCCACGCCAACGAGGGCGATTATGTTGACGTAGACCCAGAATATCCTCGACGCCTGCTCTATCCTGAACCTCGCGAAGGAAGTCCTGACCAGCGTTACAGCCAGCAGGTAGATGACCAGCACCTTGAAGAGGAACCACAGTGACTCGACGGCATAATAAGCGGTGCCCGTGAGCCCGAGGTTGAAGGTGTCATTCAGTGTGAACGGGAAGAACAGCACCACCTCCAGGGCCGCCATCGCGAAGCCCCTGACCGCGTCCGAGAGGTAGAATAAAGCCAAGTTCCTCCCGCTGTACTCTGCCAGCATTCCCTCGCATATCTCCGTCTCCGCCTCCGCGATGTCGAAGGGGAGCTTCGCCAGCTCAGCCGGAGTAACCACCAGCAGGGCGACGAAGAGCAGCAGAACGCCCATCGCCGTTAATGGACTCACGATTCCCCAGACCGGCGTCAAGACTATGGTCGTCAGCGAGAAGCTCTTGTAGATGAGCGCGAAGCCCACTATGACCGTAGCTAAAGGCATCTCGTAGCTCATCATGAGCACCATTTCCCTCTGCGCGCCCACTGACGAGAAGGGGCTCCCCGATGCAAAACCGCCTATGGCCATCGACAGGGACTGGAGGGTGAG
>JALTCK010000100.1 GCA_027074805.1 Thermococcus sp.
GCTGAAAACCTTGAAAGGGTGATAGAACACGTCCTTGAGAAAATGGGCGGCTTCAGCATCGACGGCTGGCGGCTGAGAACACCGGTGAAGGTTTAGGTCTCTGATCACCGATTAGGAAATAAATTGAGACCGTTGTGGATCATATTTTACTCTTCCACACAACCTTTGTTTATCAACCTTGAGTTCGTGAAAGATATAAATACTGACGGTCATTGTGAATTTTCAGGGATGGAGAATGAAACTGACCTGGGCCCAACTCTGGGAAGAGGTCAAATACACTGCAAAGCAGCTCGGCTTCAACGTTATCTGGATTCCCTGGACGACGGCGGTGATCTACTGGTTGGCGGGCTGGAATCCGGTTTCAAGCGGCACAATCGTTGGAATAACGAGCGTTTCACTCGCCATAGTGTTCCCGCTCTTCTTCAGCGGGGCGATCTTCAGGGAGAAGCTCCTCGGCATTCACGAACTCCTCCTTTCACTCCCGTTTCCCCCTACTCGTCTTCTGCTCCTCAAGACGCTCGCCGGATTCGTGATTGAAGCGGCAGGAATACTCGCGGGGGGTTTTGTCGGGCTGATTCTGGCGGATTACAGCGGGGCCCATATTCCACTGGCGGCCATGCTCTCCGGGCTGCTGATTTCAATTCCCCTGCTCCTCACGTTCACCTTCTTCGTGATTCTAACAACCCTGCTCTTCCAGCCCGTATGGTTCAACGCCGTGAAGATTGCAGTGGGTTTTGTGGCGTTTTTTGTTCCCCTTTACGTTCCAAGGTACTTCGGGAACATCCTGTCTCTAAAGCTCGCCCTGATGATGTCTCTGGCCCTCTCGGTGGGGATTTCAATCCCATCGCTCCTAATCTTAAGCTCCTTAGGCGAGAGGCTCGCCGAGAGAATGGTCCTCATCTGAGGTGGGTTCCATGATAGTCCTTGAAGACGTGAGAAAGACCATCAACGGAAGGGAAATCCTCCGCGAGATAAGCTTGACCGTAAAACCGGGCGAAATCCACGCCTACCTAGGTCACAACGGGGCAGGAAAAACAACCACATTCCGGCTTACCCTCGGCCTTCTCGTGCCTGACTCGGGTAGGATTGAGGTTCTTGGCCTTAACCCTCTCAGGAATCCCGAAATAAGAGCAAGGATTGGCTACCTTCCGGAGTACGACCTCCTCTACCCGAACATCTCAGTATGGGACAACATCAGGCGCTACTCCCTGCTGAAGGGGGTTTTCGACGAGAGGGAGCTGAGGGACCTGCTGGAGTTTTTTGAACTTAGGAAATACTCCAAAAAGAAGGTTTCTGCCCTCTCCAGTGGAACTCAACGGAGGGTCGCCATGGCGAGAACTTTTCTCGGAAGCCCAGAGGTTTTAATCCTCGACGAGCCGACGAAGGGCCTTGACCCGGAGTGGAGGCTCAAGTTCAAGCGCTTTCTCAAAGACTATGCGAGGAAAAACAGCGCCTCCGTTCTCTTTTCGACCCATATACTCGGCGACGTTGATGAGGTCTGCGAGAGAGTTACCATAATAAGGAACGGACGAGCGCTGTTCTCTGGAAGTCTGGATGAGTTCAGGAGAAGCGTTCCGGCGAGGGGAGTTCTGGTGAAGGTCAGGGAAGTGGAAAAGGCCCTAGCAGCTCTTGAGAAAGCAGGGTATGCTCCAAAGCTTCTTAAGGGCTACATCCTCGTCGAAAACGCCGAGCCTTCCGATGTTAACGGACTTCTAGTCGGAAATGGGATAACCGTCGAGGAGATAAAGCGCAACGAGCCATCGCTGGAGGAAGTGTATTCTATGCTCTATGAGAGGGGGATTGCTCACCCCTGACCGGAAACCCTTTAGGATTGAGCAGACAAATAACCATCATGCCCGATGAAGACCTGGCCAGGGAAGTTCAGGAGCTCAA
>JALTCK010000101.1 GCA_027074805.1 Thermococcus sp.
CGGTAATTCAAGCGGAAGAACCTCGTAGCCGAGCTCGCTGACGGCTGGGTCATCGATCACCGGTAGGAGAACGAACTCACCTTCCCTCCGCGGCCTTCTCTTGCCGTCGTAGAGGTTGAGCTTCTTTAACAACCTTTTCACGGGCTCGGCTTCTCTCTTCGGAACCCTCAGTGCGGGCAAGGTCTCACCGGATGGAGTTGGGGCGGGGGTTTAAAAAGTCACTTCCAGTATGGCTCGCGCATGAGTATTGCCTCCCTGAAGATATCGACTATCCCCTCGTCGCTTGCTCCGCCTCTTATGGCGCTCAGGAAGTCTATGAGGTCGTTGTTCCTCAAAAGGCAGGTCTTGAACTTCCCGTTGGAGGTCACCCTCAGGCGCGTGCAGTTGGCACAAAAGATAGTGTTGTGCATCGCCCTGACCACTTCAACCTCGGCAGTTCCATACTCGGTCGGCACGAAGTACTTCTTCCGCCTGTGCATCCGCCTCTCCCTAACATCTACGGCCCGTTTCTCAAGCTCCCGCTCGACTGGCTTGAGGGGGTAGAAATACTTCCTAAAGAATGCCGTCTCCTCAACTTCCCTCGGGGCCTCGAGTTCGATGAGCTGGAGTATCGTTCCAGTTTTTGCAGCGAATTCCACCATGTCCCATATTTCGCCCTCGTTGAGGCCCCTCATGACCGTCATGTTGAGCTTGACCGGGCTGAGGTATTTAACGGCCTCTTCAATGCCCCCGAGAACTGTTTCCAGCATGTCAACACCCGTAATCTTTCTGTAAACGTCCTTTTTGAGGCTGTGGAGAGAGACGTTCACCCGGTCAAGTCCCGCTTTGGCGAGGGGTTTCGCCAGCTCCTTCAGGCGACTCCCGTTGGTCGTCATGCTCAGATCGATAACGTAGGGCTTTATCCGTCCCACGATTTCGATTATATCCTCCCTTATGGTTGGCTCGCCCCCGGTTAGCTTGACCTTTCTTATTCCAAGGCGCGAGGCTATTCTAACGATCCTCTCTATCTCCTCAGGCGTCATCTCGTGGAAGGAGTTGAATCTCTGTCCTTCCCTGTGGCAGAAGAAGCAGTGAAAGTTGCACTCCTGGGTGAGCGAGATTCTAAGGTTCGTGACTGGTCTGCCGAAGCGGTCGTAGAGCGTCATTGGACCACCGAACTAACTCTACAATGGTTTAAAAAAAGCTTTTGGGTAAGCGAAACTGTTTAACGGATTCTCATCGAAAAGTAAAAGTAGGGGGAGGGGCCAGAGTTTTTAGGAGGTGCGGGAATGAACGTTGATGAAATTAACTCCAAACTCTCTCGCCTTGAAGAACTTCACGCTGACTTTGAACGCGGTTTTCCTGGCCTGTATGAGGAAGTTGATAGGGAGACGCTTTTTGAGAGGGTAAAGCGGCTGTACGCTCTATCCAGGGAGAAGCTTGAGATAGCGACTTCGCTTTACAGGGAGCTTGCCTCTATAGGCGGACGAACCGAGGAAATGGCCAAGGAGCTCTACAGGAACGAGCACCAGATGAAGTTCCGCCTTGAGGAGCTCCTCTCGGTTCTCGCTAGAGATGGGGACTACGAGGCGAGGGTAAAGCTAAAGAGCTCTCTGGAGAGGCTCGTTCAGTTTCACAGGGTTTACGATTACGCCATTAGGAAGGCGCTGAGTGAACTGGGGAGTGAAGTCGAGGGGCTGAGCCTGGTGACGGGCGCCGAAAATATGAAAAAGGTACCCTCTGGTATAATGGACAAGCTGGCGAAGGTGGAGGAACTTGAGAGGGAGCTAAAGGTCATGAGGCGCTTCCTCTTCAGGCTTTACACTCATCCCGGTGACCTTCACAAGGTTGAAGAGGCCCTGAAGGCCTGGCATGCCCAGGGTCTGCTGTGGGTCGAGGCGAGAAACGTTGAGAAGCTGAGCGGCGTTCAGAACGCCGATGAAATCCTGGAAGGCCTCACTCTCATTGGAGTGGTGGAAAAGAGAATGAGGGGTGGTGAAGGTGTCTACAGACACAGGGGTTTCAGTTCGGATTAGGGGCATCTACAGCACAGCGCTGACCAAGCTGTTCCTGGACAGGGGCTTTAAGATCGCCCAGCCGAGCAACAAAATCGTTGAGCGATTCAACTTTGAGAAGACCTACGACGAGTTCGACGTGGACATCTACGATAAGAAGGACAGGCACGGTGTTATACTCGCTGGGACCGAGGTTGAGAAGGCCAAGAGGGTCCTCGAGGAGGAGCTGATGGACGTCTTCTTCAGGCGGCTTCCCTATCAGCTCCACGCCATCTACAAGGGTATCGTGGTGCAGAAGGATGATAAGTACGTTTACGTTGACATCGGGAGTGCAATAGGGACGCTGGCTAGGAAGGAAGCGCCGGACGTCAACGAGGGCGACGAGATACTCGTTCAGGTCAAGAAGCACAACGTTCTTCCCAAGCTGAGCGTTACCCTAACGATACCCGGCGATTACGCCGTTCTGATACCGAAGCCGATAGGGACCCAGAGACATGTCAAGATATCGAGGAAGATACGCGATCAGAGCGAGCGCGAGAGGCTCCGCATACTCGGGCTCAGCATAGACCTCGGCGAATGGGGAATTCTCTGGAGAACTGCTGCCGCCTATAAGGACTGGAACATCCTCAGGGATGAGATAATCAAACTTTCAAAGCTTGTAGACAGAATAGAGAAGTCCTTTTCTTACACCTCGCCCTCGCTCGTTATTGAGGGCAGGAACATCTACGAGGTCGAGTTCGGGGGAGGGGCCAAGAAGAAGCTCGACGAGATAAGGAACAGAGTCGTTCCAACGGTTCCGGGACACCACCAGCTCAAGGCGTACGATCCCGAGCTGAGCTTCGCGGTCGACATAGCCGAGGGAATCCTCGCGAAGGTCCCCAACCAGAGTGAGAAGGTTAGACTGGGCTTCTGGGAGGCGCTCATAAAAACCAAGGGTCCCAAGAAGGGATGGCTCTTCAGCCTTGAACACCACAAGCCAGATGGTCAGCGTATAAGGATAGGGCCGGGCGAGGTAGTCGAGATTTCCATGGAACCCCTGAAAGTGACTATCAAGCGGCACCTCAAGCCAGCAAAGTTCTACGACGGGCTCGAGCTCCCAATAGAGTTCGGGGACTATGCTATAACCGAGATAGAGGCCGGAAAGTGGTGGTTCGTGCACAGGTATTATGACAAGAACGGCAACCTCAAGGGGGAGTACTACAACATCAACACGCCGGTCGAGATTTACCCGGACAGGGCGCGCTATATAGACCTCGAGGTGGATATAGTAAAGTGGCCGGACGGAAAGAAGGAGATCATTGACAGGGAGAAGCTGACCCAGCACTACGAGGACGGAATCATAAGCGAGAGGTTCTACCGCTCGGTTCTGAGGATAGTTCAGGAGGTTTATGAGAGGGTTTAAGGCAGAGTCGTGATACCCAGCCTTTCCGCTTCTTTTTTCAGTCTTTTATCGTAGGTCGCCAGCTTTTTGAAGTCCTCTGCACTTGCCAGGATTACCATGTCGTTGAAGCGCTTCGGGTTCTTGGTCAGCTCCAATGCGCGTTTTATATATTTCCCGTTATCACCAACTACCTTCGTTCTTGGGCTGTTCAGAATTGAGGAGACCACCTTCATTATATCTTCACCGTTGTAACCCTCCTCCCTGAAAAACCAGTAGATCTCGTAGAGAACTATACTCGGCACGATCCACCTTTCCAGTGAGGCAAGAAGGTTTCTCGCTTCCAAATTGAACTCCGAATCCCTCAGGGTGGCGTATATAAAGACGTTGGTGTCTATTACCGTCACTCCTCATCACCCTGGCCCCTCATTATGGCCTCCTCAATATCTTCAACCTTCAGCCCCTTACCACCGGGCAGTAGGGGAAGTTCAAGGTCGCTCTTTTTGATCACGGCTTTCCCGTCTTCAATTTCGATGATGAGAACGTCCCCCACCCTGATCCCAAGCTTTTTCCTAATATCGCTTGGAATAGTAATTTGATAGTTTCTAGTTACCTTTGTAATTCCCATAGTCCCACCGGATATAGTTAGGGTGTGAAGGATAAAAAGTTTTCCGAGAAAATCGGCGAGGAGCTGGAGGTTCCACTTGATGAAGGTGGACTTTCCAATCTAGCTAAAACTTACCGGAGACGACCTCACCGTTGAGAAGGTCAAGTACGACGGTAAGGACTGCGTGGCCATAAACAAAACGACCAAGCTCTGCGGAATCCCACCGGAGGTCTGGGAATACACGATAGGCGGCTACCGCGGCATCGAGAAGTACCTCAAGGGCAGAAAGGGTAGGAAGCTAAGCCTCGATAAGCTCGAGCACATCTACCGGGTCTTTGAAATTCTAAAAAGGACGATTGAGCTCGTTAGGGAGCTTGAGGCGATATGGCCGGGGTTTTAATTCTCTTCACCCCCGGCAAATATTACAAAATCGGTAATATACTCGTCGGGTAATATTCAGAGGTTTTCATCCCCCTCGCCGACCTCCTCAATCCCCCTCTCAGTTATCCTGAAGTAGGCCATCAACCCCTCTGGACGGAAACGGTGCCTCTCTAGGATAGCCACCCTCAAACCGGGAGTCGAGAGTTTGTCGAGCCGCAGGATGTCCTTGCAGCGGTAGCCCAGTGTGTGCTCGGCAACTGGTTTGGTTCGCTCTGCCCTCGTGTCGAAGTGAACCTGGTTTATGACTATAACTGGTATGGAGTTCTTCCTCGCAATCCAGAGGAGAACCTGGAGCTGTTTGGCGAGTTCGTTCATGAGGTTCATCCTCTGCTCCTCTGCCCTGTAGTGAGCGGTTATCGAATCCACAACTACCAGAGAAAAAGTCTGGTCAACGACGCGCTTTAGGGAGCCTATAACCCTTCTTTGCTCCTTGAAATCCACTGGAGTGAAGAGTATGAATCTCTGGAGCGCTTCCTCCGGATCAATCCCTCTACCCTCGGCCATCTGCCTGAGCCTCTCCGGGGAGAAGCCGCCCTCTGTATCGATGTAGGCGATTTTCTTTCCGCTCAGTAATCCGGTCTGCATGGCGAGGGTTGTTTTTCCGCTTGCAAAGCTCCCGTAGATCTGGGTCAACACGCCCTCCGCTAATCCCCCCCCTAAAAGTTCGTCGAGTGATTTCACCCCCGTTGATAACATGGATGACACCTAAAGATCGAGCTCCTCGTAGAGGACTGGCTCTCGCACCATTACCCAGACGCGTCTCTTCTGGAGCTCCTCGCGGAGCTTCTCGGGGTTGCCCTCGCCGTAGGTGCCGTAGTGCATGGGTATTACAACCTTTGGCCTTATGTCCTCGACTATCTGCGCCGCCTCGCGCTCGTTTGCGGTTGAGCGACCGCTTATCGGCACGAGGAGGATGTCGACCTTTCCCCTGAGCCTCTGGAGATGAGGTGTTGAGTATGTGTCTCCCGTGTGGAAGAGCCTCTTGTCGCCCTCGATGAGGTATCCGAGGGGGTACTGGCTCGAGGGATGCTCCATGTAGTAAGCCGTAACCTTAACCCCGTTCTCGAGCTCTATCGTTTCCCCTTCCTGGATTTCCCTGACCTTCGTGACGCCGTCGCTTATCGCCATCATGTAGACCTGCTTCGGTCCGATGACGGTGGCATCTCTGAGTCGAGAGAGCAGCTCGACCTTTCCGTAGTGGTCGACGTGCTCGTGGGTTATCAGGATGTAGTCAACCTCGCCAATTCGGTCGTCGTCCACCTCGGGGTAGGGGTCTATGAGGAATCTCACACCCTTCGTCTCTATCCAGAAGCAGGAATGCCCGTACCAGATGATCTTCATCGGCTGTACCTCCTCAACATGGTTAGGTGGGGATGACTTAAAGTTTTCGTGTTCGCTGAGTTTATAAGCCCCGGGGCCTTTGATTTCATGATGCTCATGAGGAGGAAGGGCCTGATAGTGAAGGAGCCGTTCGCGAGCATGATAGTGGACGGTGAGAAGGTCTGGGAGATCAGGAAGTCGAGGACGAAGGTTAGGGGCGAGACTATCATTCTCAGAGGGGGAAAGCCCCTCTACGCATGGGTGCTCAGGAACGCCCGGAGATTCGAGAGGGCGAAGAAGGTGAAGATGACTAAGGGGGCCCAAGTGTGGGCGAACGGGGTGGTGGAGGATGAATAGAAGGGTTATAATCCCTCCTGTTTCATTTCCGCTGTTGATACTGCTGGCCTTTTTAGCATTGGTAGTCTTTATTTTTTTCTCGGGGGTCGTTTTAGCCGCCTTTGGAAAGCTCGGGATACCCCCCGAAGTTGCCTTCACGCTTTTTCTCTTTGCTCTTGTCGGAAGCCTCATCAACATCCCCATATCGGAAGAGACGACCTACGAGCCTGTTCTAGCGGTGAGGGAGGTTCGCTTCTTTGGAATTT
>JALTCK010000102.1 GCA_027074805.1 Thermococcus sp.
GTTCTTCCTGAGTATCTCGATGCTCTCTATCGTCTGCGGCTGGAAGCCCTCGTTGATATCCACGATGAGAACGGCCAAATCGGCCAAACTCCCTCCCCTAGCGCGCAAACTCGTGAAGGCCTCGTGACCGGGGGTGTCGATGAAGAGCAGTCCAGGGAGCTTTATCTCGCCCTTCCAGAGCTTGATGAGCGGACCGGCTAAGGTTCTTACGGTCTCTATCGGAACCTCGGTAGCACCGATGTGCTGGGTTATTCCTCCAGCTTCTTTCGCTGCCACCTTGGTGCGCCTTATCCTGTCCAACAGGGTCGTCTTTCCGTGGTCAACGTGACCGAGAACCGCGATGATAGGCTGTCTAACCTTCTTAGTCATTCTCTCACCCATGCTACTCTCGGGTGAGACCTTTTAAAAGATTTGGAATTAGGGGAGGCGGTTGTAGATAAAGATCTCATTCAGAGCCTCCCGCTTCTCGCGATTTCCAATGTAATAAATGCCTCCGTCTGGTGTTGTCACTGCTACCGTGTGATATTTGAGTCCAATTCCAACGAGTTCCTCAATCGGTAAGGGCTGTATAAATCCAACTATTACAGCGACTATGGTGCCGTTGTAGGCTATCCCTATGACGGGGACTGTCTGTATATGGGGATAATTTTTGAAGAGTCCCTCAACGAGTATGGTATTATTGCTTCCGTTTTGGAGTTCGTAAAATGTCACACTGTTGTTGCCATATCTTTCTTGGAGATAAGCCAGGGCCCTGCGACATTTACAGCATAAGTGACTCCCATATATGTAGAAGTGAAGTGAGGTGGAGTTCTTTTCTTTGGAGAGGCTCCCGTTGCTCTGACTCGTATTTGAAGTACTTCCATTTTGAGACTCGTTGGTGGAAGTGGAGTTCTGAGTTGTTCTCTCCCCCGGAGTTGCCGTTGATGTAGTCGGCGTTGACGTTGAAATAGTCGTTGATGAAGTAGACGTAGCGACTGTTGAGCTTGTGGTTGTCGAGGAACTTGACGTGGAGACTGCTGTGGAGCTTGAAGACCGGTGGAGATTTCCAGCGGAAGAGTGGGTATTCAAAGGTGACGTGCTCTTATATGTGACCGTTGGGGACGGTGTTGTTACATTCTGGGTTCCCCCAATACACAGCGATGCCATGAGTGAAGCGCTTACCACCAGTATGACAAGCAACCTTGAAAAATTTTTCATATTCTCACCTCTCGAGGCAGTTCATACTGTCTAAATATTCGCTCTTTTCCCTCGCATGGGTGTGGTAAAACCAGTCCGCGGCCTTGCAGTACTCAAAAAGCTCTTCAGGCTTGAAGTAGAGGCTTATCTCCCTCTCAGCACTCTCTGAGCTGTCTGAGGCATGGATTATGTTGTAGATGGAATCGCCTATGTCGAGTCCGTAGTCGCCACGGATGCTCCCGGGCTCAGCGTCCTTCGGATCGGTTGCTCCAGCCATCTTCCTGACAACGCTTATCGCGTAGCGTCCCTCGACGACCATGACGACGCTCGGGGCCTTGGTGATGTAGTCAAGGAGCGGCTCGAAGAAGGGTTTGCCCTTGTGCTCCTCGTAGTGCTTTTCGGCCAGCTCGCGGGTGATCCATATCATCTTCATCCCAACGATTTTAAGGCCCCTCTTCTCAAAGCGGCTTATGATTTCGCCCATCAAACCCCTGACAACCGCGTCGGGCTTGAGGATAACAAGTGTCCTCTCTATCTTTCTGTCCGCCATTGGCAACACCAGAGTTAGTTGTCACCGGAGTTAAAAGGGTTTTTGGAGATTCTGAGATTGAGGGAATTCATCAGAGACACGGAAGAGGGAAAAGAAATAAAAGCTCAGCCGACCTTAACGTACCACACGACTCCCGCAGAGGTTTCAGGATGCAAGCAGAAGCCTGCACCCGGTGCACAAGATTCAAACTTTACCCACAGTGACACTCCCACTATCCTGTGCCAGTTTCCATCATGAAGCACAGCCTCCTTTACCCTTGCAGAGGAAGCCACCATGGTTCCAAAGGTGTACTTTGCATCCCGCGACCTTGGATTGAATTTCATGATCCAAACACTCCTCTGAAGATCGATATCGGCAACTGGATCCATTTCATACTCCGGGATAGTAGCTGTGAAGGTCAGAGAAGGAGTGCCGCCTATTGTTGCTGATACCTGGGAGTGCCCTTTAAACATTCCCTCTTCAATAATGGGTTTAACGAGTTCCAACTGTGGGTCTAACCTCGAATCCAAGTTCCAATCGTGGACTATCCTAGCCCGATATGTGACAAAATCATCATACCTTCTGTTACCACTTTCCCTAAGACCATAACCAGGGGCAATACGATAAACGGCTCTATCCCCCGGTCCAACCAAAAATGTCTCCCACTTTGGATCTCCATCATTCCAGAGACCATACATATAGAATCTTGCGTACAGATTTCCATGAGGGGGGTCAACCTTTCGAATTTCCAAAGCACCAAAGCTGTGCCAGTACGGCGAACTCTCGCCGCTGTAAACCTTCACGTTGCCGTTGCTGTCCACGGTTTTAACTTCCCATCCGTTAGGAACGCCGATTTTCTCCTTGGGAATTACGTCGGGCTTGAACTTCGGTGCCTTTTTGCTCCATTCCAAAAGCTCACTTCTAATTTTGTCGGGCATTATTGGCGCACCATTACCCGTGGCCGTGATCAGAATCTCAACCCTGCCGTCCTTGGTGACCTTTATTCCGTATCCCGTTATGACCGAACCTTTCGGGAGTTCCGGAACGGCATAGACGTGCCATTTAGCGTTTGGGGCACTCTTCTCAACGAGCTTTGGAACCGTCTCTTTCAAAAAGTCCTGGCTTATGGGAAGACCGTTCTTCGGGTAGAGAAGGTAGGTGGTGTAGTTCTGCCCGGGTATCCTCTGTATCGCAGGGGCAGCATAGTGGACGCTCTCATTTGGGGAATATGCCGAAACAACAAAAAGACTCCCTACCAAAACCCCCAGGATAAACCACACCACTTTTTGACGCATCCATCTACCCCCAAGGATCGTCAATTAGAAGAACGCAATCAGAGTATTTAATTATTTGGCCATCCCAGGATAACCAGAAGATAGAGATTTTTGTGAACCAAAATTACTAAAGAAAAGAAGGAAATCACTTCCTCCTCTTGGCCCTCTGGAGCCTTGCTTCTTCAAAGGCCTTGGTCCACTTGAGCTTCCTGGGGTTCCTGCCCATGAAGTAGAGCTTCTCGCACTTGCCCGAGCAGAAAAACAGGACTCTGCCGTCGTTTCTGACGAACATCTTGCCTGTTCCTGGCTCGAATTCCCTTCCGCAGTAGGAGCAGACGTTCCAGCGGGCCATCTTCAACGCCTCCTCCTGATCTCTCTGGCCTCTCTTTCAGTCTCCCTGAGTATGACTATGTCACCGACGCGGACGGGGCCCTTAACGTTCCTTCTTATGACGCGCCCCTTATCGCGCCCCTCGAGAACGCGAACCTTGACCTGGGTAACGCCGCCGGTGACACCGGTCCTTGCAACGATCTCAATAACCTCAGCCGGGTATCCTTCGTCGCTCATTTCTCACACCTCTTAAAGCCTCGCAGAGATAAACTTAAACCTTTCCGTGAGCGAAGGTAATGAAAAGGGGCTCACTTCATGAGCTCCCTAACCTTCATGGCGATGTCCTCAACGAGCTCGCGGCCCTTACCGGGCTCAACTATAGCAACGCTGGCAGCGGGAACCTCAAGCCCGGCAGCAGCGCCGAGCTCCTTCTTGCTCGGGACGTAGATGTACGGAATCTCCTTCTCCTCACACAGCGGCGGGAGGTGAGCAACTATCTCCTCGGGGTCAACATCCTCGGCTATGACAACGAGCTTGGCCTGGCCCCTCTCAACGGCCTTGGTCGTCTCGTTGGTACCCTTCCTTATCCTTCCGGTGTCGCGAGCGAGCTCAACGACCTCAAGGGCCTTCTCAGCAAGCTCGGCCGGAACCTCAAACTTGACGTAGCTTGGCTTCGCCATCTTTCATCCCTCCGAAACCTCATCGTTCATCGAGTTTAGCATGCTCGATTCCGGAGGAGGCTTTAAAAGGATTTCGATATCAGCAGCCAAGCTCGTCATCCCAGAGGTCAGCCAGGGGAATGAAAATGAGCTGAGGGAACTCACTCGTTCTTATCATAGCCGCGGTAGATTTCTAAGCTCCTCCTAGCGCGGGCACGTGGTATGTGATGTCCCATCAGGGCGACTATCTTGTCGGCCCTGGCCTTGCCGTGGTGGATCATCTTCCTCTCGGTCTTTATCTTCTCGACCTTGAAAGTGTAGCCGCCGACCTCGAGGACCTCTCCAACCACGAACTCCTCGTTCCGCGGAACCTTGACCTTGAAGGCCTGCGTGAGGCCCTTCGGGAGGTAGATGGAGACCTTGATGACCTTCGGATAGGTCAGGCTCTCGCCCCAGAGGGTTTTAATCTCCCCTATCCTGGCCTTCTCGACGCGCCTGTCCCCTTCGAGCTCTATTCCCGTGATCCTGACCTCGTCCTCCTCGGTCTCGACTATGTCGCCGACCTTTATCTCCTCGCCCTCGGGGAGTTCTGCCTCCGTCTTGAAGCTCCTCTCGTGCTTGCTGACCACCAGCGGAACCTTCACGATCTTTGGCAACGTTATTTGCCAGACGTTGCCGCACTCGTTGCACTTGAGCGTCAGCTCCCTCCCCCTCTCTCTGATGACCTCGACATCATCACTACCGCACTCTGGACATATGAACCACTCTTCCATTTCTCTCACCAGAGGGGGAAAAGAGGGGGAGTTTATAAAGGTGCCCCACAATCTACCAGCGGCTTCAAGTTTCTACGGTTGAAAAATCACAGCTGGCTTCCTTCCTCGGGGTTTTTGATTTTCAACAGCGGGCATACGTCCATACACTCCCGGCAGTGGGTGCAGAGGTCGTAGTTCACCACTATCTTCCTGCTCCTCGAGTCTATGCTGAGCGCACCCTCAGAGCACTTACCGACGCAGACGCCACAGCCGACGCATTCGTAGGCGCGCTTGACAAGATAGTAAGCCTGGACTCCCTCGTTGAAATCCTCGGTGTAAGCCCCGTCCTCCCTGAAGACAACGTCGCCCGCTCTTATGTAGTTTTCGCCCTCCTCGACCTCGCCGAGTATCGGTGCAACCTCGCGAATCCTGTCGAGGTTGACAATCGTGTTGAAGCGGACTGTGAAGACTCCGTCTTCCGTCTCCACTATCGAGTACTTAACAGGCTCCCAGGAGCGCTCCTCGGGGACCTCGACGCCGAGTTCCCTCGCTATCGCCTTCTCGCCCTTGCTGAGCTTCTTCCAGCGCCAGAAGCCGTAGGTTATCCACTCGTCCGGCATATCGAAGCGCTTCCCCCAGCGTTTGAGCTCGTTTTCCCACTTGCCCCAGAGTTCTGGCTTCTCCTCCTTCAAAGTGTAGATTTCGGCGAGTGAGGCGCTGGGACACAGGAAGCAGCCTATCCTGTCGAGCCTATCCTCGTAGAGGGGGTTGTACTTAAGCCCGCGGGAGAAGATGTAGAGCCAGACCTCTAGGGCGCGCCAGTGGAATATGGGCGATGCTCCCGTTTCGTTCGGCACCCAGGGGTTCTTCCACACGCGGGGCTGTTTAAAGCGCTTTATGCTCTCGTACTTCCTCTGGCCGACGAACATGAGAACTCCTTTCGGATAGTTCTCCTTTATCACCATCGTTATCGGGCCGAGCTTCGTGACCTTGCAGCACCAGCGGTAGTCCCTTCCGGGCGGCGAGAAGACGTGTATTGCCCTCCAGAAGGCGTTGCCGGCGTCTGCAACGATGAACTTTATCCCCTTCGGCTCAAGCTCCTTTCTCAGCTCTTCCACGTACTCGACCGTCTCCGGGAACTCTATGCCGGTGTTGTTGAAGAAGACGGTAAACCCCTCGTCCCCGAACTCCTCGAGGGCAAGTCCAAGGACTGCAAGGCTGTCCTTCCCGCCGGAGAAGGCCACCGCAACCGGAAGGCTCGAATACCTGTTCGCGGTCTTTCTCATGAAGCGCCTCGCTTCCGCTACCTTCTTCTCCAGCTCGATGCTGTTTGCGCGGAGAACATCCTCCATCGTGGCCGTTCTGCCCTCGCGGTAGTTGACCGACTTCTGCCTTCTCACCTTGACGCCGGTGCCGCGTTCTTTGTTCGCCAGCCCCTCATAGTCCTTCTTCGCTATGCCCGTTGCGATGACCTTTCCGTCTTCAGAAACTAATATGACGTCGTCTCCCCTTTTTATGCTCGACTCGACCTCGATTATGCCAACCGGGAGGAGGTTGGAGCCGTTCAGGATGGGTTCAACCGCACCTTTGTCAACGATTATCCACTTATTCATA
>JALTCK010000103.1 GCA_027074805.1 Thermococcus sp.
GAACTCACCATCCTTTATCTCGAAGCCGGTCTTTTGGAGCTGGGCCTTCGCATCTCCTATCGCGTTCTCGTACTGGCCCACGAGGGCCAGGATTTCCTCATCGGTTGCCCTGGGGGGTTCGGTTGCTGTGCTCTCTGCGGGTGTTCCCGTCGAACTCCCGGTTTCCGGCGACACAGTCCTAGTTACGTTTCCCTGGTCAATACATCCTGAGATAAATGCGCCGAGCATCACGACGCTTAAAAGCAGGGCAAAACCTGCAAGCTTTCCAATTTTCATTTTTTACACCTTTTTCCAGCCACGGAACGGTAAAAACCGAGAAGAACTCGTCAAGTGACTTATAGTCATGGTTAGGCGAGGACGTTATTAACGGTTATGCTTGCAAAGTGGAAAGAATTAATCAAAAACTGCTTCACCTCCTAACCGCGACGAGAACCGTGAAGGCCATCACCAGGGCTATCTCGTAGGTCTCTATCAGCGCCACCGACGGCCACTTTATGAGTGTCCCCATCACCGCCAGCGCGAAGATAAACCCCGAACCGTAGCGAACGGCTTTATCCTTTGAACCCGCCCCGTAGACGAGCATCCCCAGGAAAAACTGCACGAAGAAGTAGGTCGAGACGAAGGAGTGTGGCCTGGTGCCGGCGTGGAAAACCCCTATGAGGGCCAGGAAAAGGGCCGAGATGCTGATGTACGCCCCACCGACCGTCTGGAGCCGGTTCTCCGATGCGAGGATGAGGTAGAACGAGAAGGCAAACACAAAGAGACTCGTCACGATGAGGCCGTAGTTGTATATCCACGGCGAGGCGGCCATTTTGAGTGAACCGAGGTCGCTCAGGGCGTTGTGGAAGAAGGAGAACCAGGGGTTTCGGCTTATGCTCCACGCGACGAAGAGCCAGTAAATTACCCCAGCTAAGATTCCAGAGTACTTGAGCGGCCTCAGCGGGACTTCCATTCTCTACACCACCTTTTCAACCTGTCCCTGAATGGAAAGAGAACCCCTCTCCCACGGGACTCCTTCCGTTGGAACCCTGGTGAGGTATGGAGACACCGTGTGGTTTTGGGTGTGAACCTATATATCTCTTCCTGAACCAGAAAAGAAGGGGTTAGGTGTTTCTGGGTGTGGAAGTGTTAACCTGTCTTCTGAGCGCTAACATTGACAGGCAACCCATTTCCAGATTTCACGAGCCTAATCCCGATTAGTACCAATCGTGGCTAGTGTTTGACTGATCTATCTCAAAAAAGAAAGCTCAGAGGAGTTCCTCGACGAGCTCCGCGGTGGCGCTTCTTGCCTTGCTCCTCAGTCTCTCGAGGTGACCGCTCAGGGCCTCACCAATGCCGTGGACGAAGAGGCTCATCGCCTCATCACTGTCCAGGCCCCTCGACCGGAGGTAGAAGAGCGCATCTTCATCGAACTGCCTTACAGCCGAGGAGTGGAATGCACTCTCTATCTCCCCGGTGTCGACCTCAAGCATCGGCACGCTCACGCCGAGGGAGCCCTCGTCCATTATGGTTATCTGGGACACAACCCCGCTCGATGAGTTCCTGGCGCTCTCAAAGACCTTTGCAACGCCCCTGTGAACCGTCCAGCCGTTTTCGTAGGAGAAGCCGTGAACCCTCGTCTCGCTGGCCGTTTTTTCCCCGTACTGGAGGACGTTGGTGAGGTAGTCGACAGCCGAGCCTATGGCTATCGGCATTCCCCTCAGTATCAGCTCGCTTCCCTTACCCTCAAGGGAGTAGTCCTCGCGGTGGTGGCTCATCTCCCCGGCGCTTATGACGGTAAAGGCCCTGACGCTCGCACCCTCTCCGAGGCTCGCCCTGAGGAGGTAGTGAGACAAAGCGCGGTGCCTCCCAACGGTCAGGATCTCAAGCTCGGCGTTTCTGGCTTTCAGCTCAACCACGAGGGACTTTGCTCCTTTCCCGGCGAAATCGTAGATTATTATCGGGGCCTTAACGTCCTCGGCCTCGATGCTGATGTGGTGGCTGATGAAGGCCCTCCTTGAGAGGTGGGAGGCTATGACGAGGGGCTCCACCAAGTCCCTGGTAATCTTCAACCTGTAGGCCTTTTTAAGGGCGTAGAAGTGGAAGCCGAGGATCCTCGACTCCTCTGGCTGTGAGAGGCCAAGCGTCCCTTCGCCCAGTTCGACTCCATCCGGGAGGTCAAAACTCGCTTCGCTTCCCGAAAGGGTTATGTTCCCCCTTATCGGAACCTCTCCTGCTTTTGCTTCGGTTGGAAGCCTGAGAGGTGAGTTCTCCTCGAAGAGCTTCCACTTGGTGTAGCTCTTTATGGTAGGGCTGTCCCCGTACTTCTGGTAGGTGAGTTTCTCCAGTGCCTCGCGGGTGATGAGAGGCTCGTTAGAGCGCTCGTCAGAGAGTCCGGAAGGACGCTCGTTAGAGAGCTCGTTAGAGCGCATCAGCCAACACCCCCTACCTCGCTGAACTCGAGCTCTATGACCTTCTTCAGCACCTCAACGTACTCGAAGGGCAGTCCTTCAAGGATCTCGCTGATGAAGCCGAGGACGATGAGGCTCTTCGCCTCTTCCTCGCTTATTCCCCTGGAGTTCATGTAGAACAGCTTGTCCTCGCCGAGCTTCCCTGTGGTTGCCTCATGGATTATGCTCGCGCTCGGCTCGTCACTCTGGTTGTGAGGGTAGGTGTAGGCCTTGCTCTCCTCGTCGAGGATGAGCGAGTCACAAGATACAGTCGCAGTCGAATTTTTAGCTCCCTTCAAGATCCTCACCAGGCCGCGGTAGATGTTTATCCCGCCGTTGGCACTTATGCTCTTGGAGACTATCTTCGAGCTGGTGTTGGGAGCGAGGTGCCAGGTCTTTGCCCCGGTGTCCTTTAGATACTGCCCGTTGCTCAGCGAGACGACGTACTGGGCTGTCCTTGCCCCTTCGCCCTTGAGGACGCTCGACGGGTAGGTGTAGGTTATGTGGCTCCCTATGCTCCCCTCGATCCACTCGACGTAGGCGTTCTCCTCGATTATCGCCCTCTTGTTGTTGAAGTTTATCACGTTCCTGCTCCAGTTCTGTATGGTGGTGAACTTCACCGTGGCGTTCCTGTGGGCGTAAATCTCGACCATGCCGTCGTGGAAGGAGAAGCCCTTGTACATCGGTGCGCTGCAGCCCTCTATGAAGTGGACGTAGCTCCCCTCGTCCGCTATTAGGAGGGTGTGCTCGAACTGGCCCTCAAGGGCCGAGCCTATCACGAAGAAGGCCTCTATCGGGAATGGAACCCTGACTCCCTTCGGGATGTAGACGAACGCCCCACCGCTCCATAGGGCGTGGTGCAAAGCCGAGAACTTGTGCTCTCCGGGTGGGAATACCCTTCCGAAGTACCGCTTGACGAGGTCAGGGTACCTCTGAACCGCTTCCTCCATGGGCACCATTATGATGCCCTTCTTCTCGAACTCTTCCTTGAGCTGGGAGTAGACGCTCTCGCTGTCAAAGACCGCAGTCAGACCGGAGAGGAACCTCTTCTCTATCTCGGGGATGTTGAGCCTCTCAAAGGTCTTCCTGATGTTCTCGGGCAGGTCGTCCCAGTCCTTAATCTCGTTGCTCACCTCGGGCTTTGAGTAGAGGGAGAAGCTCTCCAGGTCAAGCTCCTCGATTCCGACCACCCACCTGGGCATCGGGAGCTTCTTGAAGAGCTCCAGCGCCTTGAGCCTGTGCCTCAGCATCCACTCGGGCTCGTTCTTTATGCGGGATATTTCCCTGATGACGTCCTCGGTGATCTCACCGCGCAGCTCGATTTCCTTGGGGTAGGGGACGGCGGTTCCAAGTATCTCCTCAAGTGATCCTGCTTTGAGGATCTCCTCAAGCCTTGACTGCTGTTTCATCGCCGTTCACCGCCGCGAAGCCCTTCTCCTCGATGAGCTTTACAAGCTCCATCCCGCCAGAGACTACGAGTCTGCCCTCCTTGAGCACGTGAACCCTCTGGGGGTTGAGGTACTCCAGTATTCTGCCGTAGTGCGTGATGAGGAGTATCCCGGTGCCCTCTTTGTGGAGCCTCGCTATTACCCCGGCTATGACCTTGAGCGAGTCAACATCGACGCCGCTGTCCGGCTCGTCGAGAATGAGCAGCTTGGGCTTCACGAGGTACGCCTGGAGCATCTCAAGCTTCTTCCTTTCGCCGCCGGAAAAGCCGACGTTCAGCTCCCTCGAGAGCATCGAACCCTCAAAGCCGAGCTCTTCAACGGCCTTGAATATCATGTCGTAGGCTTCAACCTCCTCTATGCCCCGGAGGTTCTTCAGAGTCCTCTGGAAAAAGTTTATGACCTTGACCCCCTCGACCTCGACGGGGTGCTGGAAGCTCAGGAAGATTCCCTTCCTGGCCCTCTCCTCGGGCTTTGCCCTGGTTACCTCCTCCCCGTCGAAGATTATCCTGCCCTTGGTGACAGTGTATCTTGGGTGGCCCGCTATGGTCAGGGCAAGCGTGGACTTTCCTGAACCGTTCGGCCCCATGACGACGTGGAGCTCGCCCGATGCGAGCTCAAAGTCCACCCCCCTGAGGATTTCCTTTTCGGCAACATTAACATGGAGGTTTTCCACTTTCAGCATGAGCATCACCATTTTTACCCATCTTTGGGTATGAAGATACATTTTAAAACCTTTCTCCACAAATTTGAGAAAAACCTTAGCACCATAGTTTCCAAAAAGAAAATCCCGAAATTCCCTTCCACACTCAGGTAGCGAGTGAAGACATTCACACCCATTCTCTTTCCTGAAGGGGATTTTTGTCGCCAGTGCGCCGACCTGATGACCGATACGACCGCTCAGCCTCCCAGGTCTATTGATTCTTACTATCAAAAATGCCAAAAACTCTACCGTTACTTCCCACTATGCCCCCAACTCGGGTCATGGAGAACATAGGCACGGACTCCAAAGCCATTATGCGCCACCTGACTCGACCAAAAGGAATTTCTACCCGAACGGCCAACGATGAAATGGGGGTTAAAATGCACCTCTTCAGTCCCGAGCATGCGGGTGTGCTGAACTCCGAATGGAGGCGGAGGGTCTTTCCGGCGGAGGAGGTGATAGAGTTCGCCGTCCGCGAAGTCCCTCAAAGAGGGACCGCCGTGGACGTTGGCGCCGGTACCGGCTATCTGACCGTGCCCCTGGCCAGGGCCTTCAAAAAGGTGTACGCCATCGAGATAAGCCCGAAAATGGCGGAGAAGCTTGAGGACAGACTCAGGCGGGAAGGGATAACAAACGTGGAGGTCATAGTGACTGAGGAGCCCCCCGATCTGAGGGAGTTTGACCTGGCCGTTTTCTCCAGCGTTCTCCATGAGATGGAAAGGCCCGGGGAGTACCTCCGCTGGGCCGGGAAGGCCCTCGTCCTCGTGGCCGAGTGGAAGAAGGAGCCGATGCCCTTCGGGCCTCCAGTGGAGGAGAGGCTCTCCCCCGAGGACATCGTGAGGCTTGCCGGGAACTTCGAGCCGGTAAAATACAGGGAGCTGGAGTACCACTATCTGATGCTCCTGAGACCGAAGGTGCGGGGTGGGCGGAATGGAATTCTTTGAAGTTCTGAGAAAGAGACGGAGCGTGAGGCGCTTTCAGGACAGGCCCGTGCCGCGTGAACTCGTGGAAAAGCTGCTTGAGGCTGCCTTTCTCTCGCCCAGTTCGTTTAACAAGAGGCCCTGGCACTTCATCGTTGTGGACGATGGGGAGAAGCTCAAGGCACTCTCGAAGGCGAAGCTTGGCGCTTCCGGCCTCGCAACGGCACCGCTGGCGATCGTCGTGACCGCGGACGAGGGCCGGAGCGACGTCTGGGTGGAGGACGCCAGCATAGCGGCGGAGCACATACAGCTGGCTGCCTTTGACCTTGGCCTAAGCTCATTCTGGGTTCAGATAAGGAACAGGATGCACGGCGAAGGGAAAACCGCCGAGGACTACGTCAGGGAGCTCCTGGGGATTCCGGAAAACTACCGCGTTCTCTGCATCGTGGGAGTGGGCTATCCCGCGGAGAAAAAGCCGCTCCGCGGGGATGAGATCTTCGAGTGGGAAAAGGTGAGCCTCAACCGCTTTGGCGAGCCATGGAAAAGGTCGTGATACATCCCTGTCCAGTGAAAAAAGCTTCAAAAAAAGGCTTTTTAACCACTCCATTAATCTTTTTTCAGGTGAAAAGAGTGCGCAGGGCGCTTTTGATGCTCGTGATTCTGTCGCTGCTCATACCGCTGGCCAGTGCGGGGACCGTTAGATACGGGAACCTATCTTTTCATGACGTCACGACCGAAAAGGAACTCCGAGAACTGGTCTCCTCGAACGGGGGGAGGTACTTCTTCATCTTCTACCACTCCGAGAGCTGTCCCGCCTGCCAGTACAT
>JALTCK010000104.1 GCA_027074805.1 Thermococcus sp.
AGCTTGGAAAGCTCATGGAGATGCCCACCTGGGTTGTGATAAACAGGGCCGACCTCGGCGAGAAGGAGAAGGTCTATGAGCTGGCTGAGAAGTACGGCGCTGAAGTGGTCGCGGAGATACCCTACAGCGAGAACATCGTGAAGAGCTACGTCGAGGGGAAGCCGATAGTCCTGACGGACTATCCTGAGGCGGAAATCTTTGAGGGGCTCGCTGAGAAGGTTCTCAAGTTCCTCGGGGGTGGTGAGTGATGCAGATAGCTATAGCCAGCGGCAAGGGTGGCGTTGGAAAGAGCACGATAACGGCTTCGCTCCTCTACTTCCTCAAGGACGAGTACAAACTCATCGCGGTCGATGCCGACGCCGAGGCTCCGAACCTCGGTCTGCTCCTCGGCGTCACCGGGTGGGAGGAGGAGAGGGAGCACATAGGCGCGAAGGTAGCTAGGATAAGCACGGAGAGCTGCATAAGGTGCGGCATCTGTATGGAGAAATGTCCCTACGACTGCATCTACATCGACGACGATGGCAACTACGTGGTTAACGAGCTGACCTGCGAGGGCTGCAACGTCTGCGGCCTGGTCTGCCCGGTTCCAGGAACCATTACCCTCGAAGAGGCCCGCTCCGGCCTCGTGAGGAAGGCGACCACCAAGTACGGCTTCCCGATAATCTCGGCCCAGCTCGACGTTGGCAGGCCGGAGAGCGGGAAGCTCGTCACCGAGGAGAAGGAGTGGGCGAAGAAGGTCATGGAGGAGCTCAATCTGGAGCACATGGTCGTTGACAGCGCAGCAGGAATCGGCTGTCAGGTCATAGCCAGCCTCGGCGGTGCCGACGTTGCGATACTCATCGCCGAGCCTACCCCGGCATCGCTGAGCGACGTCCAGCGCGCCTATAAGGTTGTCCAGCACTTCAGGGAGCCGGCCTACCTCATAATCAACAAGGCCGACATCAACCCAGGATTCACCGCGCTGAGGGAGTGGGCCGAGGCAGAGGGGGTCCCGGTACTCGGCGAGGTTCCCTACGACAGGGCCATCCCGGAGAGCATGGTAATGTTGAAGCCGGTGGTTGAGGCGTTTCCAGAGTCAAAGGCTGCCAAAGCCCTCAGGGAGATAGCCGAGAGGATAAAGGAGGAGATAATCGGCTGACTTTTCTCCCCCTTTTCTAACCCAAACCTTAAAAGCCCCCTCTCCAAGTGGTTCCGGTGGTGTGAAATGGCGGAGACGAACGAACAGCTTGAGAGGCTCGCTTACGAGTACCAGCTCCTGCAGGCCCAGGCCCAGCTCCTGGCCCAGAACCTTGAGCTCCTCACCCTCGGAAGGAACGAGTTCCAAGCTGTTAAGGAGACGCTCGAAGAGCTCAAGAAGGTCGAGGATGAGAAGCCGGAGATACTCGTGCCGATAGGCGCGGGCTCGTTCCTCAAGGCCAGGATAGAGGACAAGGAGAATGCCATCGTCAGCGTCGGGGCCGGCTACGCCATCGAGAAGAACCTCGATGACGCCATAATCTACCTCGACGCTAGGATTAAGGAGTACGAGGAGGCCATAGCCAAGACCCAGGAGGCGCTCAAGAAGCTTGAGGGACAGCTAGGTGACCTTGCCCAGAAGGCACAGGAGATACAGGCCAGGCAGGGGATGGGCTTCAAAGTTAAATGACCCTCATTTTTGACAGGGTTTCCCCCATTTTTGATCAATTAAAGATTTAAATTTCTGGGATAACTTTTCAATGATGAAGAAGAGAGTGATTATCGGGGTGGCTGTGCTCTTTGTTATCTCCTTACTCACACTTGGGTTAGCCGTTCCCAACATCTTGGTAAACGTTCAGGGAATTGGAGCGGGTTCTGCCCCAGTTTCGGGGCCGGTATCTACTGGGACTGTATGCGTCCCCTATGAATACTACGTCGAGGTTTACTACTATATTCCCTTCTTTGGACAAGGAGGATATCTTGGCTCCACAACCGTCCCGGATGATAACATTACTCAGATTTATCCAGGGAATTTTTCGGCAGACTTACCGGCTGGAACAAATGTTTCCATCATTGTTTACTACAACGGCAACAAGGTCTCCAGTGGGATTACAACACTGGGGGTAACATTGCCAGCGGGCAATTACACCTCGGTCAACGTGTCTCCCTCCATTAACAGCACCGTAGCGTTGAACGGTGAGTTTGATGTCTCCCTCAGGGCTCCTCAATATTCACTCTCCTATGGGAGTATTAACTTGGCAGTCCAAAAAATTGCCCTTGGTGTTCCAACCGGTGCGTATACTGATGTTAGGGTATACCTTGGAAATTATACTCAACAGTCTGGATTGGTCATTCTCATATATTATGTATATCTCGACCTCAGGTGTTACTCTCTAAGCTTCTCCCCGCCTGCCCTTGCGTCGTCTGTATTCTCAATTGAAAACCTGGTTAAGATTGACAAAAAGAGACAGCCGCACCACTGTCATCGCGTGAATAACAACCTGTTCCTCCTTATTCAGAGGTCCCCGTATAAACTCGTGATTTCCCTGGTAGCGGAGAGGGTATTTAAGGAAATAGAGCCCCTCTTGAAAGAGAAGGTTAAGGAATTACACGGGCAGTTCAACACTACCAATGAAACGTTAATCTGGCCAATAAATGGGACCACGGGGGAAAACTCCAATAAACGATGAGATTAAGTGTGAAAACTCCCCTGATCATCGTTGCATTTATAAGGTAAACCCTCTAAATTCGATGTTGATGAGAACATCTACCGTCGGAGTATTCTTTACTATCACACTTATATCCCTCCTTCTTTTGAGCCTTGGGTTAGCTGTGCCCAGCATTAATGTGAACGTTCAGGAGGTTGGGACTGGGAGCTGTAGGGTTCAGAGTCCAGTTACTAATGCGACATTGACTATATCTTGGGATCCGCAACCGGTGTGGATTATTGAGAATAGGTACTATTACAGCGATGCGAGCATTTCGGTTGTATTTTCTGACGATCTTCCAGCGGGCACAAAAGTGTATCTGAACATCACACTGGAAAACTGGACAATAACCGGGTTCTGGAGGTGGAGCAAAACTGATCCGGGATACTACATCTATTCAACTACTTTGACTTCCAATCTGTCCGCGGGACAATCATTGAACATTTCCCTCCCTAGTAGCTCAGACTACCTGAGCTACCCATATGGGTACTCCCTGAGTGTGATAGAGATAAAGATGGTTGTACTGTTGCCTTCAGGAGATCCCATTTCCTATAATACCTGTCCTTCTTCCTCGATTTCCCTTAATGTTCTTAAGGTGGGGGTGGGCTCCGACAAATTCTCTCCTTCCGGGGCAGGTAATATCTCATTGACGGTAACTGAACGCAGCGGTCAAAATCTTGTTGACTATGTCGTGAACTTTACTCTAAATGGAGATTGGAGCTCTCTGTACCCCTATGTGACCGATGAGAATGGAAATCGCCTGTACTATTGGTACTTTTATGACTCTGCCTCACAGAAAACTTGGTTCTGGGTCAAAATGAACTTGAGTGCTGGTCAGGTTACCACCCTATACCTGTTCTATGGGAATCAGTCCGCTTATGATGCAACATACTTTAATCCTGACAAGGTCTTCTGGTTTTTTGATGATTTCAATGACATCACGTTAAATCTTTCAAAATGGAATATTCCTCCTCTTCAGACCTCATCTAACTATACAGTTTCTAACAGTCTGCTTGAGCTTAAAAGTGGTCAATGGCTCTGGACTAAACAGAATTTTAGTGGCTCGTTCATTATTGATTTGTATGCGAATTCCTTAAACTCAACTGCATTTCCAATTTTTTATGTGGACAACACAAGCTATGGCTGGGCAGTACTACTAAATACTTCCCTAGCAACACGGGGAGCTACAACTTATCAACTTGATAATGTGGCAATAAGAGGATTTAACTTGATAAATGGATCATGGGGGGTATTTTATTATCCAGATGGTGGTAGTGGGAGCCCGATATTTGGAAAAGACATTTTAATAACCACGCTCATTAATGTTACTGGCACTCAAGCCGAGTTTTATCTCTATGAAAATAGTTCACTCATAGCAAACTTTACTCAAGGTTATCCCGCCGAACAAAATGAGCCCTTGGGTCTTGGCCAGTGGTATGAGTATAACTACACTATAACTGGCCCATGGTGGAATCCTCAACTTACCCTCTCCTCAATAATAAATACCACCTCTATTTATGACTGGATACTTGTACGACCCTATGTTTACCCTGAACCTGAGGTGAGGGTGTTAGGTCAGACTTCTGGTAACTATACATATAGGGTTTACTTTAAACCTTGATCTGCGTACCACTCCACCGTCTTCTTCAGCCCCTCCTCCAGCGACCACTCGGGCTCGAAGCCGAGCTTTCTTATCTCACTTATGTCCGCCAAACTGTGCCTTATGTCGCCGGGCCTCGGTTTGTCAAAGATTATCGAGCTTGTAGTTCCCGTTATCTCGATTATTTTCATTGCCAGCTCCAGGATGCTCGTCTGCTTTCCAGTTGCAACGTTGAAAACCCTTCCGTTCGCCTTCCTGCTCTCGGCGACGAGCAGGTTAGCCTTAACAACGTCCTTCACGTAGATGAAATCCCTCGTCTGCTTCCCGTCGCCGAAGATGACGAGCGGCTCGTTCTTCAAAGCGCGGTTGATGAAGATGCTTATCACTCCAGCATACTGGTTGGCGCTCTGCCTCGGGCCGAAGACGTTGAAGTAGCGGAGCGCCACAACTGGAAGGCCGTAGAGCTCGTGGTAAACGCGGAGGTACTCCTCGCCGGTTGCCTTGGTGACGCCGTAGGGCGAGAGCGGTCTCGGCCTTTCGCTTTCCCTGAGCGGGAGGTTTGGATTGTCGCCGTAGACCGCGGCTGAAGATGCAAAAATCAACTTTCCGTGTCCTTCGAGAAGGGCCCTCAGGATGTTGAGCGTGCCCAGAACGTTTACCTCCTCAGTGAAGACCGGGTCCCTGAGGCTCTCGACGACGCTCACTTGGGCCGCCTCGTGGAAGACGTAATCTGCACTGCTTATCAACTCGGCTATGCTCTGATAATCCCTTATGTCCGCCTTTATCAGCTTCGTCCCAGGAGGAACGTTCTCCTCCTTCCCGGTGTAGAGGTTGTCGATTACGATTACCTCATTGTCCTTGACGAGCTCCCATGCTATGTGGGAGCCTATGAAGCCCGCACCGCCTGTCACAACAACCAGCTTGTTTTTCATTCTCTCACCTCAGGGGCATCGTCCTCAAGGGTTTTAACCTTTTGGCGGTTTCAGTTTTGCCTTGGAATTGTAAAATTCGAAAGAATTATAAGGGTCTCATTGCCTTAGACTTTGGTAAGGGCTCATGCCAAGTTACATTGTAGTTGGCGGTCAGTGGGGGGACGAAGGCAAGGGTTCTGTTATAGCCTACCTTGCCCTTGAGGACAAACCGGACGTTATAGCACGTGGGGGCGTCGGAACCAACGCGGGTCACAGCGTTTTTATAAACGGCAGGAAGTACGCGGTGAGACAGCTTCCGACGGGCTTCATCCAGAGGAACGCTAGGCTTCTTGTGGGTGCCGGCGTTCTCGTCGATCCCGATGTTTTCTTCCACGAGCTTGAGCACCTGAAGGACTTCAAAGTCGCTGAAAGGGTTGGCATTGACTCCAGGTGCGCGATAATCGAGGAGAAGCACAAGCAACTTGACAGGACGAACGGCTACCTCCACGGGAAGATAGGCACCACCGGAAGCGGCTGCGGGCCGGCGAACGCCGACAGGGTTATGCGGAGGGCAAAGCTTGCAAAGGATATCAATGAGCTGGAACCCTATCTGACGGACGTCGCAGGAGAAATCAACGACGCCCTCGACGATGGCAAGCTAGTCCTCGTTGAGGGGACGCAGGGCTTCGGGCTGAGCCTCTATTACGGAACGTATCCCTACGTAACTTCCAAGGACACCACCGCATCGGCGATAGCAAGCGACGTTGGGATAGGGCCGACGAGGGTGGATGACGTCATCGTCGTCTTCAAGAGCTTCCCAACGAGGGTTGGAGCCGGGCCGTTCCCGACCGAGATGAGCAGGGAAGAGGCAGAAAAGCTCGGCCTGGTTGAGTACGGAACCGTCACGGGGAGAAGGCGTCGCGTCGGCTGGTTTGACTTCGAGTTCGCGCGCTACTCAGCAAGGCTCAACGGGGCAACGATGATCGCCCTGACCATGCTCGACAAGTACGATAAAGCGGCCTTTGGGGTTACAGACTACGACAGACTTCCCAGAAAAGCGAAGGAGTTCGTTGAGGAAATCGAGGAGCGCGTCGGCGTTCCAGTGGGCCTCATAAAGAC
>JALTCK010000105.1 GCA_027074805.1 Thermococcus sp.
TCTTTTATCGGCCTGTCGCCGAGGCCGTCGAGGATTATCAGAAGTCCCTTTCTCTGCTTCATGTCTATCACCGAGAGTGGTTAAAGTTCTTGGGTTAAAAGCTTTGTTGGAGACTTTGCGCTGGTTGGGAGGGCGGGTGGATGATATGAACTTCCAAAGTTTTGCAAATTTTGACGTAAAAGTTTTAACAAAATGTAGCAGATGTTAGATGACCACCCATTGATAGTCCACAAGAGATAGTAGGGGGACTCTTCGTGAGAAGTGCAGTAAAAATGGCCCGGTTCCTCTCTACGTGCGTTAGAGGATTCGCCGTTACCTTTGCGCTATCTGGATTCGTCGCTCTGAGTGTTCATTACGGTGCAAGTTTGAGCGAAGTTCTTGTGTCATGGTTCAGGGTGGGAATTCTCTTTGGCATTGCCTACGCATACATCACCTATCTAGAAGTCACCAGAAGAAAACTCAAAGAGGGAATGCCATCTTGGGCCGCTGATAGATTGGCATGGTCGCTCGCGCCATGGCTCTTGCTGGATTCCCTTGTGGTTTTCGGGGTTGTGATTCCGTTTGGCGGCTACGCTGTAGGTTCCTTGTACAATAAGTACGGCGTAGTACCAAGTCTGCTGGGGTTGGCATTGGTCTCACTCCTGAGCGGTGCGTTTAGAGGCTTGATTTACGCTCGCATCGGACTTCCAGAAAAACCGAGCTCCCTTTACCTTAGAACTGCTGAAAAAATCGTGGGAAATTCAGGAGATAGTCATGTCACTACCGTCAAAACATTTATGAAACTCCCCTCAAACCTTGACCGGGTGTATTGATGCTGGCGATAGTACTCTGGACTGCGGCGATACTCACTGGAATACTTCTCCTCGTGAAGGCAGGGGACAAGCTTTCGGACAAAATCGTTGAGGTTGCGGAAAAGGCTGGAGTTTCTCCACTTGTCATAAGCATAGTCCTCATAAGTCTGGCTACGACACTCCCCGAGCTCCTGACGAGTGCAGTGGCCAGCTATCAGGGACTCACCGGAATGGCTCTCGGGAATGCCCTTGGGAGCATATTCGCAAATATAGCCCTAATCCTCGGCATTGCAGCCACGCTGAGACCTTTGAAAGCTACAAAAGCGGCTTATGATAACTCATTAATCATGCTCAGCTCGTTCTTTCTTGTAATGCTTCTCTCAGCAGATGGAAGCCTTTCACGTCTTGACGGTGTGATACTCCTTGGTAGCTACACACTTTACCTAAGGTGGCTCTTCAAAAGAAACGCCGGGAAAAACGTTGATGGGGAAGTCAATGAACATGCCACGATACTTGACTATACTATTCTCCTAATCCTCGGTTTACTCCTCGTCCTTGGAGCCAAGCTCGTGGTTTACGGTGGAGCTAATATAGCTGAGGCCTTGCACATCTCTGAGTTCGTCATCGGCGCAACAATCGTGGCAGTAGGAACTTCCCTACCAGAAATGACAAATGCTATTTACGGTGCCCTGAGGGAACGCGGGAGCATAAGCATCGGCAACATCATCGGAGCGGATATAATGAACGCCCTCGTTGTTCTCGGTGTGGCCTCGGTGATAAGGCCTCTCCAGACCGGAGCGTCGGTTCTGACGATTCTCCTCGTTCTTGCTGTCATGATTCCAATGGTAGCTTCCCTTAAGAGGAACCATGGGCTTGGGAGGGCTATAGGGGTTTACTTCCTTTCCGTCTACTCTTTATACCTGGTGCTTATGTTCTCTGGTGTGAAACTCTAAAGTTTTTTAAATTCCTCTCCAACTTTTCCCGGTGGTGAGAATGAGGCAACTATGGGCACCATGGAGGATAGAATACATACGTTCTCCGAAGTACGATGGCTGCATATTCTGCGACTTCCCGAAAGAGAACCGGGACAGGGAAAGACTGATCCTTTACAGAGGGAGACATGCCTTCGTTATAATGAACAACTACCCCTACAATCCAGGTCACGTCATGGTGGTTCCATACAGACACGTCGCTAATTGGGAGGATCTGACTGACGAAGAGCTCCTCGACATGATGAGACTCTCCCAACTTATGATAAGGGCAATAAAGAAAGCCATGAACCCCGACGGCTTTAACATGGGTGTGAACATTGGCCGCGTTGCAGGAGCTGGAATCGACACCCACGTTCACCTTCATATAGTTCCCCGCTGGAACGGCGATACCAATTTCATGCCGGTCATTGCAGATACCAAAGTTATACCCGAATCCCTTCAAGATGTCTACGACGAGCTCAAGAAGGCTGTAGAAGAAACGGAGGATGCGGGTTAGAGTTTCTTTATCTCTATCGTGAACCTCTTGTCCAGTGGAAGGTCCTCGAATAGATCTTTGTCTAACTCCAAAACGGAAACATCCGCCTCTATATCGGTAATATTCCCCCCATCCTCCACTACGAGCCGCGTTAGCTTCCCTTCTCTTATCTCAACCCTGAGTACTGTACCGTCCTCGGCGGTTCCCTTCATGACGAAATCTACACCTTCGAGCTCCCAGAACACCCGTTTTATCAACGCTGGGGCTAGTTCTGGGGTTATGTTCTCCGCTATCCTTCCAGTTGGGGTCTCTTTAACAACGGGGCATGCGGCCTGGGCAGAGCAGAACTCCCTTATTGCCTCGGCAATTCCCTTTGCAAAGTTCTCGAGGGGTTTTCCCATTAGTGTCTCCCCAAAACCAGCCCAACTTGCGGTAACCTTGAGATTATTTCCCCTCATCTCGAAGGTTATGGTGAGTATGCCCCTGTTTCCCGTCAACGTGTAAACGGCTTTATTTTCTTGAAAGCCTACTGCCAGTTCAAACTCATACCCGAAGTTAAAGATAAAGCGTGGAACCTTAAATTTTACCTTCATGCCTTCTATGCCCTCAAAGTACGGAAAAAAAGGCATTGTCTTTTCAGGCTCACTCAAAATTATCTTCAGACTTTCCCAAGAGGCCGGTAGCTCAACCTCCCAACTTTTCGTTTTCATCCTACTCACCGGCTTGGAATATGTAAAAGCTTTAAAAAAAGATTTCCTAAACTTTTGGTTTTAAATTGGATAACCTTAGCCATCTATCCTTCGTTACCTTCCAGCACCCCGGAGGCATAAGTTCTCCCTCCGGACAATAGCCGAGCTGAATGCATCGTGGTCCAAGCTTGGCCCATCTTATTATTGGCCTCAAATCCTCGTTCTTCGCTATTTCCTCTAGCATCTTCCACGCAACTTCCCTTATCTCCCACTGGGCCCTTTCGCAGGCCCTTAACCCGAGGAAATGTTTCAGTTCGCGTAAGTTCATGGTAACAACGATTTTTGTCCTGACCGCCTGGGGGAGGAGGAAGCGAGCGTCTTCTTGGTGGATTCCGGCTTTGTAACTCTCCTCGTATAGTTGAATTGTCTCTTTCATAAGTTTCTTCCATTTCTCGTATAGTTCTGAGTTGTTCTTAACGCTTTCCGGGATAACAAAGGTCTCTTCCACATCTCTGGGATTTATTTTGATGTATCTCATAGACTGCTGTGTGTAGCTCGCAAGCCTGTGCCTCACGAGCTGGTGAGTGCAGACGCGGGAACAGCCCTCAATCGAGAAGGTGAGCGTTGCATGCTCTAAAATGGATTCGTGTCCATAGCCGAGAACCTTCGGAAGGTGCATTTCAACGTCCCTTTCGCTCATTTTCTCGAAGGCTTCGGTTTCCCAGTCGTCCCAGTAGCTTATGAGGGCCGCCCATGTGACGGTTTCGAGCGGCTTTTTCGTATAGTTGACAAGTATGACCCTAATGTCACTGCCCATAACTGCCACCGAATAGAAAACAGTTTGGGATTTATTAGGTTTACTGGAAATACAAAAAGCGAACGAAAGGGCTCAGTCCCCTCATTCAATCCTTGGTTGCCGGACTGAAACACCTGAAACCCCTTCGGGCTCCTCAGGGAGCTTGAAGAATGCCATTAGCCTCCAGGAGGGCTCCCACGAAGATGAAGAAATAGCCGATGAAGAAAAACATGAAGACCGCTCTGAGGATATGCATCAAGGAGGCGATGCCAAAGGTTTCACACCCGTTTGCAGGATTATTGAGTCATGGCTCCTCTTGAGGAACCAGCCCCCAATGAATACCAGGAGAGCCCCTGCGAAAAACTATCCGTTGAGAGTGCGGATCATGTTAACTATCTCGTAGAGGTGACCTATTACCTCCTGTATCCTGTTCCAAGCCCCGTAGAAGCTCCAGACCATTATCAGGTTGCCCCTTATGTTCAAAAGCGCAGTCCAGAGATAGTCGCTTATAATTTTCTTGTTCTGGAGGTATTCAGACAAGGCCTTGACTGCGAACACCTTCACTATGAAGCCTAGGAAGTATGTGAAGTAGAACATGCTTAGTACTGCTCCGATCCTGCCCTACGTTCTTGCAGTTTTCAAACTCGCCATGTTATTCACAAAAATAACGGACATCTAAGGGTATAAAGGTTGCCTCATGAACATAAAATGGTAGATAATGTACAAAATTCAGTAGACCTCTTCCTGAACTGAAAGGGGTCCGGACTCCTGCTCTATCGAGTCTGGAAGTGTGAAAAAGGCCACAATCTCCAGTATTGCCGCTATCAGTATCAGGAAAACTCCTATAATGACTATTAAGAGAATGGCACCTATTATGTAGAGCTTTGCAACGGTGTGAAACGTGCCCACACCAGTCTCCTCGGCTATCATGTCGTAGCTCTGTTTCATGAACCACACTCCAACGATAAGGAGAATGATTGCTATAATTCCTCCAAATCCCATTACTCCAATGACCTGCTCCGGGGACTCTGATAGGCTACCCATCGAGCCTATAAACACCGAGATAAGTACAAGATCCGCTATGATGGCCAGTATGGCCGCCCAGAGGTACTTGCTGAATATTTCTCCCCGTCCTGTGGCTTCAGCTATGTTCTTCACAGCTAGGAGCTTCAGGATAAAGCCTATGAAGCCAACGCCAACGAGGGTCAGGATGGCACCTATACCACCAAGGAGCTTGGCATTTTTCAAATTCCCCATGGAAAATTCACCTTAAGCATGAATTCGACGTTTATCTTATAAAAAGTTTTTTAAACCACTCATAAGGATAACAGCGTTTTTGAACGTATACCTGGCCCATAGTTGCAAGCATTACGTTTAGAAATCTTTTCTAGCCCTTTTTTTAAAAGATTTCAGGGTAAGGCCCCTCCATCCGGCGAAAGGGTTATTAACGCCGTCATCGAGGGATTTTCGGTGATGCACATGGTGGTTAGCCTTGCCGGAAGGGATATGCTCTGCCTCCAGGATTATACGAGGGAGGAGATTGAGACTATTCTAAAGACAGCCGAGATGATGAAGATTTGGAACAAAATCGGAAAGCCGCACCGCGTTCTTGAAGGAAAAACGCTCGGCATGATATTCCAGAAGCCATCGACTAGGACGAGGGTTTCCTTTGAGGTTGGTATCTATCAGCTCGGTGGCCTCGGACTCTACTTCAGTGCCAATGACCTCCAGCTCAGGCGCGGTGAAACAATAGCCGATACTGCCCGCGTCCTCAGTAGGTACGTGGACGGGCTTGTAGCGAGGGTCTACTCACACAAAGACGTAGAAGATCTGGCCAAGTATGCCAAAATACCAGTTATCAACGCCCTCAGCGACTTCAGCCACCCGTGTCAGGCTTTGGCGGATTACCAGACCATCCTCGAAAAGAAGGGCAGGATTGCTGGCCTTAAAGTCGTCTACGTCGGCGATGGAAACAACGTGGCACATTCACTCATGATAGCTGGGACAAAACTGGGGGCCAACGTTGTGATTGCGACTCCAGAGGGCTACGAGCCAGACAAGAGGGTTATCAAGTGGGCCGAGGAGAATGCGGCTGAAAGCGGTGGAAGCCTTGAGCTCCTCCACGACCCACTCGAAGCTGTCAAAGACGCCGACGTTATATACACTGACGTCTGGACGAGCATGGGACAGGAGGCAGAGGCAGAGGAGAGAAGGAAGGTATTCAGACCCTTCCAGGTCAACAAAGAACTTGTCAAGCATGCCAAGCCAGACTTTATATTCATGCACTGCCTCCCGGCTCACAGAGGTGAAGAGGTTACAGACGATGTCATAGACAGTCAAAACAGCGTCGTCTGGGATGAGGCAGAGAACAGGCTCCACGCCCAGAAAGCTCTTATGGCCCTCGTCATGGGCGGAATCAAGGTTTAATGC
>JALTCK010000106.1 GCA_027074805.1 Thermococcus sp.
CCTTATCATCTCACTCCTCTTCCTGTACATGTCGAGCCATTCCTTCTTTCCGCCCATCTTCTCCACGATGCGGAGGACGACGTTGAGGCCGAATATCTGCGGGAGCGGCGGGGTTGAGGGCGTTCCCTTCTTCTTCTCGTTGAACTTCCTGTAGAGGGGCAAATCGAAGTACCAGCCGCGCTCGGGCATCTTCTCGGCTATCTCAAAGACGCGCTCGCTTACTGCCGCCACAGCGAGCCCCGGCGGAACACCGAAGGCCTTCTGACTGCTCGCGAATATCATGTCGAGGCCCCACTCGTCGAACTTTATGTCCGCACCGCCCATCGCCGAGACCGCATCGACGAAGAGGAGCTTGTCGTGCTCGTGAACGACCTTGGCCAGCTCAGGTAAGGGGTTAAGTACACCAGTTGAAGTCTCGTTGTAGGTTATGGTAACGGCGTGAACGTCGGGGTTCTTCCTCAAAGCGTCGTCGAGCTCCTCTGGCTTTATGGCGTAGCCGGGCTCCTTCTCAAGAACAACGGCCTCCCTTCCGTTGGTCCTTACGACGTCGGCAAAGCGCTTTCCGAAGGCGCCTATGATTGTAACCAGAACCTTTCCGCCGCGCGGGACGGTGTTCCTCACGGCGGCCTCCATGAAGCCGGTTCCAGAGCTGGGGAAGAGAATTATCTCGCCTTTATTGGCTTCAAGGAATGCCTTGAGTCTGTTTAAAGTGTCCACGTGCACCTCCTTAGCCTCGGCCGAGCGGTGGCTGAACATCTGCACGCTCATTATCGCGAGAACCTCCGGGAAGCACGCGACAGGTCCGGCGGTAAAGAGCTTGTACTTTGGCTTCACCATCTCGTAAACTTCCTTGTAGGCATCTTCATAGGTCATATCAAAGTTAGGTTCCATCGCAATCACCTCGGCGGGAGTTCTGAGGAGAAATATAAAAAGGGTTCGTTGGAGTTTGGAAAGATTCCCTGAGGTTCAGTTCATTATTCTGGCTTTTTACTAGAAAATCTTTCAAAGACTCAAGACTTTTAAAGATGTGCCCTAACGTTTAGAAGGTGGTCTGATGGAAAGAAGGCGGCTTGTAGGGATACTCCTGCTTATAATCTCTGCTTTCACCGGTACTATAGCATTCCGCCTTGCCACTCCTGCGATAGCGTTCTACACGCGCGATATACTAAAGGCAAGCATGCTGTCCGTTTCAATCGTCTCGATGTCCTTCGTCCTCGCGAGGGCTTTTTCCTCGGTTCTGGGCGGCTTGATGCTCGAGCGCGGGAAGAAACTGGTTTACATCGGTGCCGTGGCGATGATGGGAAACGCCCTCGCGGTGCAGCTCTACCCCCTAACATCTACGTGGGTTCAGGTGGCTGGAATAAAGCTCCTCAACGGCTTTCTAAATGGGCTGAGCTGGCCGATGGCCCAGTTCGTCATAGCCGTGGCCACACCAAAGGAGATAAGGGCGAGGGTTACGGCGATATACTTCTTCTTTGGTAGTATAGCTTCACTCCTCGGGAACTACGTCTACGCCTATACGATAGACCTCGGACTGGGCGGCCAGATGTGGATTTCCTCCGCCTTCTTCATCCTAACGGGCCTGATAATGGTGGCCAGCTACGTCCTCCTCTACGGGAGAATAGTACCTAAACGGAAGAAATCTCCCGACGGAGAAAAGCCGAGTCTTGACCCAAGGAGGGTTTTGATCATCGCCTCGCTCATGGCGGTGATAGTCGCCTTCACCTCGGGGGAGATAACCTACGTCTACGTCTCGGAGGCGCTCGGGCTGGACAAAGCGACCACTGCCACACTGATAGGCTGGGCCGGCTTTCTGGCGGCTCTGCTGAGCTACTTCGTTTCCTGGCTTGCCGACGTTAGGAGCGAGAGGAGGACGGTAGTGCTGACGTCCATTTTGGCGGCGAGTTCACCGATCCTGGCCGCAATAAAGACCGCCCCGACGGTGTTCCTCGGGATATTCTTAGCGCTCTTTGCTTTCCAGAGCTTCCGTCCGATTTCGAGGAAGGTTTTATCGAGCTACCACCGCTCCTCCCTCGCTATCGGTGGAGTGAACGGAGTGCAGAACCTGTCCACCTTCCTAGGTGGAATGCTCTTCGGCTTCGCCTACTCGCTGGGAGAGCTTCACGGGGTCGTGACCATCAACCTCGCCCTGCTGGCGTTCCTGCCCGTCTCATTGGGGTTAATAATTGAGGGGAAGAAAATTTAACTTTATCAAATAGAAAAACTTAAATACTCTAAATCTTACATTGTATTGAGGTGATTTGATGAATAGAATAAGAAAATTCCATGGAGTTATTCTGACAATGTTACTGTTAGTAAGTCTGGTTAGTGCCCACAGTTTCTTTAACAAGCCAAAGGATGGTTTTTTGATAGAATTGCCGAACCCTGATGAGATGATGGGAAGGAATCTTGTCTTAAGCCGGCTAAAGCCGGTGTATACGTACTACGTTCAGGTTCAGATACTGACTCCAGAGGGCTTTAAAACGGTGTATTCCGGAAGTTCCTCTGGAAGTGTCCTGATACCCCCTTCTGAACTTTCTCGGCTAACAGAAGGGTGGAAGGATGTTAAGCCGGCTGTCTTAGTTGATGTGTGGCTTCTCAATCGGGAGGAAGGGACTGCCCAGGAGGTTGGAACTTTCAGTACGAGGCTCGATGAAAAGGCTTTAAGGGGCTTACAAACTTTTTCGCTTAAAGCAATTGACAAAAGAGGGCTTCATCCAATTTCTGCCCCTGAGTTAAGCAAAAAAGGCAACATCCCAATAACACCTACCAGAGGACACTTCGTGGGCTACAGGTGGAGGACGAAAAAAACTTATCTCCGTGAGGATGACTTTCCCGCTGGAATGTACTTACCGGTTCTTATCCTGGACAACAGGGAAGGGAAGGCAACTGTTATGGGGATGTATAAGGTTGAAGTTAGGGAGAGTTCCTCTGGTTCATCTGGGTTTTCAGTTGGGTTCTCAACGACTATAATTCGCGGTTCAAGGTTAAGTAGTAAGAGTGAGTTTAGTGTTGAGCGGGGTTTGCAGAACGGAGAGATACGGGTTGACGTTCAAGAGGGTAACGAGTTCACTAAGTCCATTATAGACGGTGAGGTCAAAGATGTTACTCCTGGTGACATCGGACTCATTGCAATCAAAGGTGAACCCTATATAGCCCTCCAGGTTCTCCAGAAATGCTACGTGAATGAATTCAGAGAGATGCAATGTTTTGATACCGATGAGGAGAGGGTTCTGATTACAATCTCAGACGTCGAGAGGCACTATGAAACAACTAAAGGGGCTTATCTTATAGAGACCCACCCCTTTGTGAACCCTCCGAGAAGCATTTATCCCTCCGAAAACTTTGAGAGGTTGGTCCAAGAAAATGCAAAATTCAGGAAATTAGCCACCCTCCACGGGCAACAGAATCGGACTGGGCGCTCGTCATATATGGAAACGTTTCTCGATGAGTACGATACCTATTCAGAAACTGATATACCCCTACTTGCCATTGCGGTGGCTCTTCAGCCTGAGACTTGGCCGGAATTTTTGCTTGGCCTCTCTATCGTGGGAAGTGTGTACATCACAAACGAGGAGCATGAGAGGGCGTATGGAGCCTTTGCAGTTGTTGATCAGTCTAAAAACACGAACACAACGGTTAGCTACGCCACACTTAAGTACTCTGTGGAAAACGCGAACCACAGAACCAGATTCCTTTTCGCATATCTTCAGTTTGAATAGTCTTTTTCTTTGTCCATTTCGTTGGCCCCAAAACTTTTATAAGGGACTCGACTCGCCTAAGTTTAGGCTTAGCTTACGCTCATTTGGAGGTGAGAGTATGGGACTGAGACCAGCCAAGATTGATAGGGACGTTGACAAACCCGCTTACACGAGAAGGGAGTACATACGCGGTGCTCCAGGACCCAAGATAACGATCTTCGACATGGGCAACCTCTCGGCCGAGTTCGAGTACGAGGTCAGCCTTCACGCCGAGCAGGCCATGCAGATAAGGCAGAACGCCCTTGAGGCGATTCGTATCCAGGTCAACAGGTACCTCCAGAAGAACGTCGGAAGGAGCAACTACCACTTCAAGATACGCGTTTTCCCGTTCCAGGTTCTCCGTGAGAACCCGATGGCCACCGGAAGGAAGGCCGACCGTTACGGAAACGGTATGCGCAGACCCTTCGGAAAGCCGATAGGACTTGCCGCCCGCGTAAGGAAGGACCAGAAGATACTCTCCGTTTACCTCAACGAGAACCACCTCAAGTTCGCCCTCGGTGCCATGCACAGGGCCAAGATGAAGCTCCCCTACAGCGCTTACTTCAGGATATACGACAAAGAGGGCAACGACGTCACCACCAAGGTTCTCTCGACCATGAAACGCTGACGCGCAACGCCGACGCGCATTGCAGTTTTCTTCCTTTTACACATTTCAAGCTGTTCTTGCGGCCCCTCTGTTGTGTCCGTTGTTTCGTTATGTTTTGCGATTGCCCTGGTGCCTCTCTTGAATTTAGGGTTTTCAAGGCACCTTTGCGGTTAAAGTGGCAAATCGTGAGTTAAATGGGGTATTGGAACCCCAAAGGCTTCAAAGCTCCTTAAAGACTCTCTTAAGGACAGGATCCGAAATCTTATACCTTCCGTTTCTCTTCTCAACGTAGCCCGACTTCACGAGGTTTTCAAGCAGAGCTGAAAAGTTGGAGTCGTTGACGTAGCCGAGCTTGAGCGTGAGGTAGTCCTTGATGTCCTTCCAGCGGGAATAGCCGAGGCTTATCGCCTTCAGTATCACCCTGTACCTTGGACTGTAGGCGAAGAGCTTTGACAGCTCGCTGTTCACAACTGATTTTGCCTCCCTAAGAACCTCCTCAATAGCCTTTTCGTGTCCTACCCCTCTCGTTACCCGGATGTAACCGTAGAGGGCCAGCCAGCCGACTATTCCGTCGAGTTCCTCAACGGCTTTTTCTATCTCGCGCTCGCTTACCCTAACTTCTCCCTCCTCAAAGCCCCTCCTCAGAAACTCGGCGCTCATCTCTGAGCTGAACCTGCCAAGAGTTATGTCATGGTGGTACCTGCCGAAGAGCGGGGCTTTTGGGTCGTTGAACTTGAGGAAGTCGAAGAGCAGGCCCACTTCGGAGCCGGTCAGGACGAAGCTCAGGTTCTCGAGGTTGTCGATTGCGTAAGCTAAAATCCCGTCGTACTTCGTCGCTCCACCGAACCGGAGGTACTGGGCCTCGTCGAACGCTATGATGATCCTCCCAGCCCTCTCGCCGTAATCGTTGAGGGCCTCAAGAAGTTCCGTTATCGAGAACTCCTTTGAGGTTATCTCAATCCCAACCCCTGAGACGCTCACACCTTTAACCCTTTCGAGAAAGACCCTTGCCTTTTCGATAATCCTCTGCCTCCCGCGCATCGCCGAGAGTAGCATCTTTCCGATGACGTACCTGTTTACGGAGGAGAACTCGGAGTAGGTTTTTCGCACGTCTATTTTGATAGAAGGGTTGGTAAGCTCGTTGAGGGCAACGTTTAGGAGGGAGCTTTTCCCGAGCCTTCTGAGTCCGAGGAGGAGGATTAACCTCTCGTCGCGTTCTATTGCCTCCTTGAACTCCTTGAGTTCATTCTCCCTGTCGAACAGTTCCTCCCTCTTCGTCTTTGGGTAAGGTGAGAACAGCATTAACTTGCACCCCCACAAGTTACTTGTACCCCCGCAAGTTAAAAGCCTTTCCCACAACCTTTGCTTGCGCAAAGGTTGACCAAAGGGTTTTGACTTTATTTAATCGCCCTTGGAGCAGTTCGTACGTGCTTTGTAATGGGGAACTTTTAGTTGGTTTTCTTGGGCAGAGTAGCCGATACCTGTTGGGTTTATCTCCTTCGCGCCCTTCGGGCGCTATTCAAGTTAAACCCACTTTGAATGGGTTTTTGTGAAAGAAACCCCCTGAACCCAGGTAAGTGAAAAACACGTACAAATCTTAACAGAACATCACGACAGCCATAATTTTCCGCCAGCGCTTTGCAAAGCAAAGGGCTGATTGCAAAAAAATTGTATACCTCTCAGACCAAAAAAGGGTTGCAGGGTTCGAAAGCCTTTTAAATATCCTACATAGACCCCACTTCAGCGTTGAAGTTACCAGAGAGAAGGATGACGGAAAAATGGCCTGGCACGTCTTCATTCCGGATTCACTCCTCGAAG
>JALTCK010000107.1 GCA_027074805.1 Thermococcus sp.
GACTATATGGGGCTGATGAGAACAGGGAGATTTTCGGGGAAGATGCAGTTAGGAAGGCTCACTTAGCCGAGAAGACTTACCCGTTCCATCCATCCTATATCGAGACCCTTGTAGACATTGTGGACAAGCATGGGGGTCTAGAGAAGACCAGGGATGCTATCAGGATTACTAGAAAGGTTATCAGGAAGCTAGTGGAGGCGAAGAGTCCTGCTGAACTCGTTATGCCCTTCCATATCGATGTTGAGGACAGAGAGATAAGGGGTACGCTTCTCTCCCACGAGCTATACAGGCAGTATGCTACTGTAGTGGAGGAGGACGTGGTTGGGAGGACTAAGGGCTATGATAGACCAGAACTAGCCAAGACTATAGCTAAAACGATACTCGTTAAGACCTTCGTTTATGCCGGCTCGCTAAGACATCATCAACTATATCCTGATAAACACGAGGTCATAATATCATCCTTCGAGCCTAATATGGCGAGAGCCCTTAGTCTGCAGCCCAAGGACTACCTAGATGCATTGGAGTGGGCTTCTAGCAACCTTGTATACCTTCTAAGCGAGGGTGGGCGCTACTGGTTTACTCAGTTCGCCTCACCTATACGGAGAGTTGAGATGACGGCTAGAACTGTAGATGACCATGAGGCACTTAAGAAGGTTGAAGAGTATGCATGGAAGCTCTTAACTAAGCCTTATGAGGATGTAGTATCGGGTTCGCGAAGGCGTGGCCAGAGGAGAGGGGCGACAAGCTCGCCCTTCAATGCCGGCTCCAGCCTAGTCTTAGCTGAGCCCAAACCCGTGAACCATGACTCTAGAGACTACATATTGGCGGCTATTCTTTCACCTGTCCGGGAGAGCGAGATTGAGAAAATAATCTATGAGACACCAAGTGGTGGGTCGAGAAGATACGCTAATACTGTCTACCTGATATATCCACGTGATAGTAATAGTGTATCGCAGATGCTTGGTTTCGCCAAGCACTTAATCGCGTGCGATATAGTGAGTGAGGAGCTAGACTCCATCTATGAGGATAGCGAAGTCCGTGAGGTCATGAGAAAGAAGCTTGAAAAGTACTGCAAGGGAATGGAGGGAGTAGAGGGCAGGCTCATCATAAATATACTTGCTGGCCTAAACCGTGTCGCGTATCCAAGCTTCGATGAGAATAGCCATAGGAACACGTTCAAGCTTACGAATGTATCTATGGCTGATACTATTATCGAGACAGCTACACGTGCTCTTAGGAGCACTAGGCCGCCAAAACTATACGACGAGCTAGACTTTGAACAGCTCGAATACATGTTATCCCAGGTTGGTATCACCCTATCCGAAGGAGAATCCGCAAGACTAGTCTCAGATATCGTTGACTACTTCTACTCTAACCCTAGACTACCTATGGTAAGGGAAGAGACCATTAAAGATGCTTTAATTGACGGTGTAAGGAGCCTAAGGATTGGAGTAAAGAGGTCAGGCAAGATATTCTTCAAGAGGGTGCATGAATGTAGGTCTAGGCAAGAATGCAACCCGCCTTCTGTAGAGGAAGGAGAAGTCCCTCATAGCTTAGAGCCAGATGATTTAATACTACCATGGAGAACGGCTCTCCAGGAACAACTCGAAGGCTTAAAGAAGGTCAAAGAAGAGAAGGTTGCTGGTGGAATAAGAAGGATATGGTATGCATTCTATATTGATGGAAGCCCAGTGCCTGTAGCTGAGGCTTTGGAGAGCTTAGACCTTGAAACACTACGCTATAACCCATTAGTTAGAATTACGGAATTTATGGAGGAGGGTGTAGATATTAAGCTAGACAAGTATGAAATCGCTACTTCGCCTGG
>JALTCK010000108.1 GCA_027074805.1 Thermococcus sp.
TTGAAGGCCCTCTCCAAGGAGGTTAAGGGATACGAGCGCGTCCTCATACTCTCCTCAAGGTCGATGAAGAGGCACGGTTTCCTAAACGAGGCAGAGGACTACGTGAGGGAAGCCGGGGCCGAGGTCTTCTCGATAGCGGGCCTTCCGGCCGAGCCGAGCGTCGAGACGGTCGAGGAGCTGCTGCCCAAGCTGAGGGAGGAGTTCCAGCCCGACCTGCTAGTTGCCCTCGGTGGCGGGAGCGTTATCGACACAGCCAAGGCTTTAAAGATCTTCTACGACGCTCCAGAGCTGAGATTTGAGGAGATTGCTTTCATAGACCGCTTTTCAAGACCCAAGCCAGTCCCCAGGCTCAGGACGCCGCTCATCGCAATACCCTCAACGAGCGGCGCCGGGAGCGAGGTTTCAGCGGCGAGCGTGCTGAAGAAGGGAGACGTCAAATACAACATCGTGACGCCGGATATAGCACCTGATATAGCGATCCTCGATCCCCGCTTACCGAGGACGATGCCGGCAGAGGTTGCCAGGAACTCCGGCCTTGATGTTCTCGTCCACGGTATAGAGGCCTACACGACCAACGTCGCCGGCCCCTTCAGCGACTCGATGGCAATCCAGGCGATAAAGACCGTTTACAAGTGGCTCCCGCTCTCGGTCAATGGCGATGAGGAAGCGAGGGCAAAGGTTCACTACGCAGCCACGATGGCGGGAATAGCGTTCCTGAACGCGCACCTCGGGCTGTGCCATGCGATGAGCCACAAGGCGGCATGGATAGGACCGCACGGACTGCTCAACGCAATTCTCATCCCCTACGTGATGGAGTTCAACGCGAGCAAAAGCGAGTACGCGAGGAAGCGCTACGCCGAGATAGCGAGGGAACTCGGCTTTCACACGGCCAAAGACCTCATCGAAGTGGTCAAAGAGTTGAACGAGATGCTGGGGGTTCCTAAGCTGAGCGAACTGGTGGACGAGAATACCTTCGTCTCAAAGGTCGAGGAAATGGCGGAGAGGGCCTACCGTGACGGATTAATAGCTTTCAACCCCGTGGAACCTAAGCCTGATGAGATAAGGGAACTCTATATGAAAGCGTTTTACGGGAAGTGATACCAAAAGAGATCAACAAAGAAGAAAGGCCGGGGCTAAAATCACTCAACGACTACCTCCTTTTCCCCCTTGTCTTCCACCTCCTTTATCTTGCCGCCCTTCATGACCTCGACTATCGCAAGGGTCATAATGGCCAGGAAGAGGAATATCAGAGAAGAAGTCCCAAAGAGCACCTCGTAGGCCTTGGAAGTGGGGATTTTGATGTGAACCCAAACAGGGGCGCCGGGAGGATGGAAGAGAATGTAGTATGTGCTCATCACTGTTCCAGCTATGGCAGGTCCCCATGTTGAGCCAAAGTTCCTGAAAAGGCTGTTGGCACCGGTTGCTACTCCCATCACCCTAGGCGGGACGCTAAAGACCAGCACGTTGATGAGGGATATGTTCATAAGAGTTATGCCGGTTCCAACAATGGTTATCATAGTCACAAACTCCCAGAGAGAGAGTTGGGTGGCATACTTCGAGAGTATCGCAAGGCCTGCACTGGCAATCAATGCCCCTGTCATTGCAAGGGGCTTTGCCCCCACCTTGGGCATCACCTTACCAGCTATTGGAGCAACGACCAGCATTACTCCCGCCATTGGGGTCATGAGCAGTCCACTCTCCAGTATTGTCTTGCCAAAACCGTATGGTGGTTGCATCTGGAATATGTAAGTGTTCGCCTGGCTCATCATTGAGATGCCAAAAGCTGCAAACATTATTCCCACGTTGACTATCGCCGGGTTCCTAGCAGAGATTATTTGGAGCGGTATGAGGGGATTTTCAGTTCTTCTCTCCCAGATAACAAGCAAGACAGCACCAATCACAGCGATTCCAAATAGGATAAGCGTCTGCTGAGCCGTCCAGCCGACATTTGGTGCCCTCGTAACACCAACGAGGGCGGGAACGACCGCCACACTCAGAAGAAGAACCCCACCCCAGTCAATCCTTCCTGGATTAATATAGCGACTCTCGCGGAGAACTCTCCACGCAAGGAAGAACATGAGAATAACAAACGGGGCCGCCGAGTGATAGGTCCAGCGCCATCCATAGTTCTGCGTCACCCACGCACCTAAGGGGAGGGCAATCACCATACCAACCGCAAACATGGCGCTTATCATCCCCTGGACTTGGGGTACCATCTCTGGGGGAAACTCCTCACGAACGAGACTGAAGGCCAGTGGAAAGATAGCCATTCCAAAGCCCTGAATTCCCCTCGTTATCAGGAGCCATTGAAAACTCGGGGCGAAGCCATTAAGGACGACACCAAGCGTGTAGAATCCTAAGGCTATAAGAAACATCTTCTTCTTACCATACATATCGCCAAGCTTTCCGAAGAGGGCCACACTTACCGTCCCAACCAGCAGATAAATCGTGAGAATCCAGCTGACATCATTGGGGTTTATTGCAAACTCCTTCTGAATGGTGGGCAGGGCCGGAGTCAACATCGCCTCAGTATACATAACGAGAAGGGGCAGGATGACCACGACAAGCATGGCCTTCTTGGCGTATGAGAGATCGTAAGTTTCACCGTTCCTTGTGGCCTCCATTTCTATCACCGATGTATCGAACGATATATCGCTTTATAAAGTTAGCGGTTAGGGGTGCAAGGGAGAGTGTCAGACATGACTTAGGAGAGTTACACATGAAAGTCATGGAGGGAATTCACATGCACGGGGGATGATAAAGGAGTTGATGTTGAGATACAGTCTCCCCAAACGATACAACCATACTAGCCACCTGAATAGAAGATTAACTCTAGTCCCTGGGCACCTTTGATTAGAACTACCGGAAAGTTCAAGAAGTAAAAATACTTCCCTAAATCATGCACCCCCTCTTAAGGAAGGCTATCAAAAAACGCTTCGGAAATCTAAACCGCCTCCAACAGGACGCTTTTAAGGAGGTTAGCTCCGGGAGGAGCGTTCTAATCATCGCCCCAACCGGTTCTGGCAAGACAGAGGCGGCAGTTCTCCCCGTCTTCAACCAAATCCTCAAGGCCAAACTAAAAGCGATTTCCGCCATCTACATAGCACCACTCAAGGCCCTGAACAGGGATTTGCTTGAGAGGCTCGAGTGGTGGGGTCAACATCTTGGGATAAGTATTGAGATTAGACACGGGGACACGTCAGCCTACAAGAAGGCCAAACAAACAAAAAATCCTCCACAGATGCTCATAATAACTCCGGAGACCCTCGGTGTAATCTTAACGGTGAAATCACTGAGAAAGCACCTCGAGAACGTCAAGTTCGTTATCGTTGACGAGATAGCCGAGTTGGTAGACAACAAGCGCGGTGCTCAGCTTCTCCTAAACCTTGAACGGTTAGCCGAGATAGCAGACTTCAGGAGAATAGGGATGACCGCGACCGTCGGCAACGAGGGGGAGGTGAAAGAGTGGTTGAAGGCAGACGTTATCGTAAAGCCGGAATGGAGAAAAGCCTACAGATTCCACGTCCTCTATCCAAAGCCTGATGCAAGAGATCTCAAACTCGCCCAGAAATTGAACGTCACGCCAGATATAGCTGCGAGGCTGAGGACGTTGTGGGAGATCGTTGAGAAACATGGGAAGGCACTAATTTTCACAAACACTCGACAATTTGCAGAGATTTTGGCCCACAGACTGAAAGCTTGGGGAAAACCTGTTGAAGTCCACCACGGATCGCTCTCAAAGGACGCACGCGTCAGGGCCGAGAAGGCCCTCAAGGAGGGGAAGATTCAAGCATTAATATGCACCTCCTCAATGGAGCTCGGCATAGACATCGGCAACGTTGACGTCGTGATTCAATACATGAGCCCACGGCAGGTGAACCGCTTGGTTCAACGCGTCGGTAGGGCGAAGCATAGAATTGGGGAAACCAGCGAGGGTTACATCATAGCAACTAACGTGGAGGATTATCTTCAGAGCCTCATAATTGCCAAGAGGGCCCTGGAGGGGAGATTTGAAGGTGTGGAGCCAATTGGAGGTCTCGACGTATTGGGACACTTCGTGACAGGGTTACTCATGGAATACCGCAGGTTGCCGAGGGAGAGGGCCTATGAGATAGCGAGGCGGGCATACGTTTTCAGAAATCTGAGTTGGGAGGATTACCTTGAAGTCCTTAGGGTTCTCGAGGAAGCCAGGCTTATAGGCTACGACGAGGAGAAAAATCTCCTTTACCTCCGTCGCGGCTCCTTCCGCTATCACTACGAAAACATTTCGACGATCCCGGACGAAGTTGCCTGGCGCGTCTTTGATGCGAAAGGCGGACATGTCATAGGTCGTTTGGACGAGAAGTTCGTTATGGACATCGAGGAGGGCATGGAATTCGTAATGAACGGACGGAGCTGGATAGTGCTCCAGATAGACGAGGAGGCGAGGCTTTTGAAGGTCCGCGAAAGCAGGAGCCTCGAAACAGCCATTCCAAGCTGGGAGGGTGAGATGATACCGGTCCCCTTTGGAGTCGCCCTCGAGGTTGGCAGACTTAAGAGGGAGCTGGCTTTTGACTTTAAAAAGGCGTTGACACTCCTAGCAGGTGTTGAATTTAGTGAGCGGGAACTGGTAGGGGCCTTTGATGAGATAAAAGATGAGTTATTCTCAACCGACAGGGACATTGTCGTCGAGAGTACTCCAAAAGCTCTGATAATCCACGCCGACTTCGGGAGCAAAACCAACGAGGCCCTTGGAAGGCTCGTGCATTCGTTTCTGATCCTCCGATACGGAAAAGTATTCTCGGTGAGGAGTCAGGGACACGCGGTGGTCTTCAAAACACCATTCCAGTTGAATCCAGAGGAGGTAAAGCGCTATCTATATCAGGAGCCCGAAAGACTTGAGCCGATAATTGCCCGTGCCCTGAGGGATTCCCACGCCTATCGCTGGAGAATGCTGAACGTGGCGAAGCGCTTTGGAGCTTTGAGAAAGGACGCAAGGATAAGGAAGGTCGAGAGACTCTTCGAGGGGACTATCATTGAAAAAGAGACCCTCAACGAGCTCTACCACGACAAGGTTGATGTAAGCAATGGAAAACTCGTTCTCGAGATGCTAAAGAGGGGAAGTTTGAGGGTGAAGACAGAGCTTAGGAGAGAACCGTCAACCCTCGCGAGGCTTAACATAACCGTTGGCGGAGAGTTCCTGCTGAGCGGGACTCTCGAACGGGACGAAATCCTCGAACTCTTCAAAGACAGACTGCTAGAACACAAGGTGGTTCTGGTCTGCACCAACTGTGGCTGGCACTCGAGGACGAAGGTTTCAAGGCTAAGGAACATTAAAGACAGAAAGTGCCCGCGCTGCGGCTCGAAGATGTTGGCAGTAGCACACCCAATAGATGCGGAGGAGTTTCTGCCGGTGCTTGAGAAGGTGCGCCACGGGAAGCCGCTGGAGAGGAAGGAGGAGAGAACCTATAGGAAGCTGTTGAAGGCCGCCGACCTGGTTGATGCCTACGGCTTCGAGGCCGTTCTGGCTTTAGCAAGCTACGGAACGGGACCTGATACCGCAGCGAGAATCCTGGGCCAGTACAGGGGGGATGCGCTTTTAGTGGCCCTCATGGAGCGCGAGAGGCAATTCATAAGAACGAGAAGGTTTTGGGTGGATAGAAAGGAGAAGGGCGAAGAAGGAGAAAAGGCGGGCGAATCGTAGGCTGCCTTACCAACCCCCCACCAGTTACTGGTGCCCCCTCACTTAAACGCGAGTTCCACGAGGGGGTCGAGGATGAAGTAGCCCTCCACGGTCTTTTCGAGGTAGCCGTAGCGGACGAGGTTATTGAGGATACTGGAAAAGTTCTTATCGTCGATTTTCTTCCCCTCGAGGAGTTCAACTGCCTCCTTGATCTCCGTCCAGCGGTGCCGACCGTTCGCAACTGCCCGCATAGCCAGCTCATAGCGGGGGGAGAGATCCTTCAGCTTTGAGAACTCGCTGAGTATCAGTCCCTTGGCATCTTCCTTGAGCTTTTTGAGGGCTTCCCTGTGGGAGCGGCTGAGGTAGCGGTTGTAGCCGTAGAGGGTGAGCCAGCCGACTATTCCATCGAGTTCGTCAACGGTCTCTTCGAGTTCTTCATCCCTAACTTCGAGATCTATC
>JALTCK010000109.1 GCA_027074805.1 Thermococcus sp.
TTCCGAGCCACTGATCGAGGGTCTTCTGCTTTGAGAGGTGACCAAGGATATAGCTTCTCGTCAGCCACCTGTCGAAGGGATGCTCAAGGCGCCTCTTTATGGCATCCAGGGCCTCGTTCAGGGTCTCAAACCGGCCTATCTGGTTACCCATCGCCTTCTTGACACCGAGCCTTATCTGCCACACTCCGACGGGGGCGTAGTACTCCGGCGTCACTTCCCTGAACACAACTGCTCTGGCCTGCCTCCTCCTAGCGCGAAGGGCCTCGAGGACGCTCAGCCTTGCCGCATGATAGGCACCGGCCGTTTCCTTAACGTACTCCTTTCTACCCCGGAAATCCTCGTAATCGTGGATTACGCTCGGCTCACTTGCACCGAAGAGGGAGCCTTTGAGCCAGACTTCAAGGAGCTCGAATGCATAGGGCTCGGGCATCAGCAGGACGGCGTAACGGTTTCCAAGGAAGCGGTAGAAGTAGACCTCATAGTCATTGACAAGAGGATAGTGGAGTATTTCACGCCTCAGATTCTTGCCTATTGTGTCCTGCACCGCTGTGATGCTCCACCTCGTCGGGACGAGCTTCTTCTCGACACCCAAAAGACCGGCGGAGAGGAGCCTTATGATGTAGTACTCGTCGAAACCCCAGTTGTAGAGGCGCATTATGGAAGCTTCGGCTTTGAGCTCATCGCTCACAACGTAGTCAGTTTTCCTGGGAATTTTGGGGTTCTCGGTTAGTTCAAAGTCGAGCAGTTCCGCCCTAGGCCCCACCGGTGGCGCGAACTCGCTCGGGAGAACCTTGAGGACGGGTTTCTTCTTTAACAGAATCTCGCTGTCAACTGGCTTAATGCTCATCGCCAGCTCCTGGACCTCGCCCAGTATTCTGCCGCTCTTTCTCACGTGCACATCCGCCTTGGTCTCGCCCATCACCAAGAGGGAGCGGTAGTAGAGGATGTCTCGAATGCCCTTGTTCTCCCATTTCAGCGGACTGTCGAGATGACTCGTGTCACCTTCAATCGGGGGAACGAGGGGACCAATTCTGACCTTGGGATATCCATACTCCCCCACAAAGAGACTCGGTGGAGAGGAGCCAAAGAGGTGGCGCTTGTTAAGTCTACCCTCAACACTCTTAGCTACCCTAAACCGTTCCAGTATCGGGCAGGTGGGTCTTCCGCAGAGGAGTTTTCTCCCCTTGCAGACGGCGCAGAGCTTTGAATTAAACACTGGAGCACTCATCAAATGGAGGTACACGGGAAGGTATTTATGGTTTGTTCTACCACAACCTCTGCGTGCGCAAAGCTTGGCCAAGAAACTTTGCAAAGCAAAGTTTCATCAAATAATTCTCCCTCGCCAAGGTGATAATTACAAAATGGGTTTCCTCAAGATATCATCAGTCTAACGAGGAACATGCATGATGAGAGCGTCTTGTGAGGGTTTCCCACTGCTGACGCCCTTCGGGCGTCTTTTTGAAGTAAACCCCGTTTAAGAAACATTTTGGAAACGTTCTTGCTTAAAACTAAATCCTGAAACTGGAAACCCGCGTTAGAGAAGGCTTGAGGAACAGTCAACAACTTTCCGCCATCCAGCAACCTTTGCTAGCGCAAAGCTTGACCAAATGGTTCTGACTTTATACTTGCACGTTGGAGTGAGTTCGTACGTGCTTTGTAAGGGTGGGAGTTTTAGTGGGCTTTCTTGGATGGGGTAGCCGATATCTGCCGGGTTTATATCCTTCGCGCCCTTCGGGCGCTACTAAAGGTTAACCCCTCGTAGAAGGGAGTGTTTAGGTAGGAAAGCCTCCAGAATTACAGCATTTGAAAAGCATGTACAAGCTTTGATGAAACTTTGCCCAGCAAAGTTTCTTTCCGTGGGGCGAAGCCCCACACCGGGGTTTGAGAGTACAGGAAACTTTGTCTTCACAAAGTTTCATCAAAGTTCGTGATTCCTCGTTAACACTCCCCTTTTCAAAGATTTCACGCGGAATTCATAGCATTAATGAGTGGATTCGCCGGAGGGGCTCTTCTCGAGGGGTTCGCTCTCACCGCGCTCCTTCGGAGCGCTAAAAACCCGAACCCACTTGAAAAACGCTCCTGATAAAGAATCCACTCTTCCAAAAAGCAACTCCAAAGAGAAATCCAGCCAAGATTATCATTTTAAACAAGAATCACGAACCTTGATCAAACTTCGCCTTCGCGAAGTTTGTTATGGAGCCGGGAGGGGGATTTGAACCCCCGTAAAGCGGATCTGCAGTCCACCGCCTCACCTCTAGGCTATCCCGGCATTTGATCCCAAGAAGATTTGGCGCCGCGGAGGGGATTTGAACCCCTGTGGCCAACGGCCACCGGCTTAGCAGGCCGGCGCCCTACCAGGCTAGGCTACCGCGGCAGTCCAATGCCCAGGTTATATGAGCCGCGGGGGGTTTTTAAGTTTTTTGGAGAGATACACCCTTAAAAAAAGCCTTCAAGAATACCAGAAGATCAGTAGGAAATGGCATGCCTGTATTAAGAGGCTCCGATGGCCGCTCAATTTATAAAGAGATCCAGCAACCTCAAACGGTGGTGAGCATGATAAGGGTCAAGGTCCTCGGCAGGGGCATTGATCGAGAACTTGAATGGAAAAAAGGTATGAAGGTTGCAGACGTTCTTAGAGCGGTTGGCTTCAACACAGAGAGCGCGATAGCGAAGCTCAACGGCAGAGTTGCACTGGAAGACGAGAACGTGAAGAACGGAGACTACATCGAGGTTATCCCGGTCGTCTCCGGAGGGTGAACCCCCTTACCGAATCTTTACTGAATTTTAAATTTTGATAAAAAGCGAAAAAAGAATGGCTCACCCCAAAAGTCTCCTCCTCATGAAGGCCTCAAAGCTGTCCATGGCCTCCTCAAGAATCTCGACCGGCGGCAGAAATACTATCCTGAAGTGCCAGTCGCCAGCCTTTCCAAAACCAGATCCATGAACGAACAGCACGTGGGCCTCGTTGAGGGCGTCGATCACGAAGTCCTTGTCGTTCTTCCATTTCGAGTGCTCTTCGATGCGCGGGAAGATGTAGAACGCTCCCTGCGGCTTTGTTGTACTTATTCCCGGGATCTCGGTTAGACGTCTATAGATATAGTCCCTCCTCTCTTTCAGCTTGGCCATGTACCTCTCTAGATAGTCTGTTGGGCCTGTGAGACCGGCTATAGCAGCAAACTGAGCCGGTGTGTTCGGACATATCCTTATCCTCGCCATCTTATCTATTGCCTCTCTCACCTCGGTGAGTTTCTCCTCCGGGTCGACGTAGTAGAAGTAGCCGAGACGCCATCCGGTGGCAAAGTACACCTTTGAGAGGCCGTTCATGACGATGACAGGAACATCCTTAGTGAGTGAACCAGGGGAAACGTGCTTCCCCTCGTAGGTCATTAGGTCGTATATCTCGTCGCTTATGACGGGAAGACCATATTCACCCGCCAAATCGAGTATGGCTTTTATTGTCTTCTCTCATAGAGTGCTCCCGTCGGGTTGTTCGGGTTTATGACGGCTATGGCTTTGGTTTTCTCGTTTATCCTCTTTCTCATGTCCTCAATATCCGGCTGCCAGCTGTTCTCTTCAAGGGTGAGATACTCGTTCGGAATACCCCCATAAAACTTTACGAGCCCAACGTAAGGTGGATAGCTCGGGCTGGGGACTAATATGTTGTCTCCCGGGTTCAGAAGGGCCCCGAATATGAACTGAAGGGCCTCGGTGACGGCGGCGGTGACGCGGACGTCGTCTGGCGTAATGTCGACACCGTTCTTTCTCTTCTCACGTTCCACTACTGCCTCCCTGAGTTCAGGAAGACCCTCGCTTGGCCCGTAATAGTTGTGGCCCTCCTCTATGGCACGACAATAGGCTTCCTTCATGTGCTCCGGGGGCTGAAAGTCGTACTTGCCCGGATCCCCTATGTTGAGCCGGATGACCTTTACACCCTTCTTCTCGAGCTCTCTTGCGGGCAGGACGACGTCTCTAATGGCGTACTCAATACCCATCGCCCTTTCAGATGCGCGTATCATGAGGCTTCACCGGGTTATGATAGGGCCGGTACCGTAAAAACTTTTGCTCAGTTTTAGGTACTGGTGAGGTAAATTCTCTAGACGAATAGCCGCTTAACATGGAGGAAGGTTTAAAATAGGGGCCGGGAAGTTTTATGGGCGATGACGATTAGCAAGCATGCTGACGACCCAGTCATGATGAAGTGAACACCCTCCGAGCCCTTCGATATACTTATTAACCTTCAGAGTGAAATCTTAGGCATGAACATCTTCATCCCCCTGATCTTCGGTCTTCTCATTGGATATCTCCTTAGAACCCGCGAAAAAACACCCAACTTGGAGCTTCCGATGAGCACGGCACTCCTTCTCCTGATATTTTCCATGGGGGTAGAAGCCGGAAAGGTCAGGATAAGTGCGTCCTGGCTCCTCCTATCTTCAATCCTCTTCGCACTCCTTACCATAGCTGGGAGCCTTGTTTTCGCAGTAATATTGGGGGGAAGAAAATGAGGTTCCTCATATTTGTGCTTACATCGCTCATGACGGGCATGTTAGTTGGCCATTTCTTCGCCCCAGACTTTGGGAACCTTTATGAGATAATGCTGTATACCTTGATACTAATCATTGGCATCGATCTCGGCATGAACTTTAGGATTAAAGAGATAAAAAAGCTTGGGAGAACGGTAATGGTACTCCCTCTCGGCACTATACTGGGATCGCTCTTAGGCGCTCTTGCCGCCTCGTCTATTCTGGGTATAGGGGTCAAATGGGGACTTGCTATCGGGGCTGGCTGTGGTTGGTATTCACTCACAGGACCCCTAATTGGTCAGTACTCAACGGTTTACGGGACCCTCGGGTTCCTAGCAAATCTCACGAGGGAAATATTCACCGTTCTTGGCTATCCCATCGTTTCAAAAAGAATCTCTGCTGAACTCGCAGTCTCGATGGGTGGGGCAACGACGATGGATACAACACTGCCAATCATCACGAAATTCGGAGGAAGTGACGTGGCACTCGTGGCCTTTGTTCACGGCTTTATCCTCACAGCACTGGTGCCATTCATAGTTCCATTCATACTACAGTTCTGACCAATAATCTTTTAAATTCAAACATACTAAGTTCCATTGACAAACTTAAGAGGTGGGAAAAATGAGCGAAGTCGAGCTCGTATTCAAGGTCTTAAAGGAGGCCGGGAAACCTCTCAAGAGTAAGGAGATCGCAGAGCTTGCCGGCCTTGACAAGAAAGAGGTTGACAAGGCTATCAAGATACTGAAAAAGGAAGGAAAAATAACCTCACCGAAGAGGTGCTACTACGCCCCAGCCATCTGATCACTTCCCATATTTTCCAAGCAATTCCCCAAGCAACACCATATGTTGCTCCTCGTTCCTCGCAGCCTCTCTCGCAAAGGCCTTTAGGATCGGGTGAATCGCCCTTCTCTCCAATTTTTCATAGTCCCCTTTCATCCTCTCAGAGAGTACAACCAAGTCACTGAGGACATTACGAATTTCATTGAGCTTTTCCGCAGGAATCACCACCTCAGGCACCTTCCCAAGAAGCTCCCTTAATGCATCCTCAGGAGGTATTCTCGAACCAAGTGGACCATAGAGAGGTAGGGCCATGGCAGGCATTCCAGGTATCAACACCACGTCTGGCACACTTGGAGTCTCGGGGCATCCTCTGGAAGATCTACCCCTTCCCCATAACCAAAGTCTTCAATGAGGTTCAGGGCGTCTTTGTAGGCATTTTCCAGGGCTTCCACCATCCTTCTGTGAAGTATCGTATCGACAGCCATCCTTAAGAGGAGAACCCTTAGGTCGGCATACTCTTGGCCCTTCAATTTCTTCAGTATGGCCTTGTACTCCTTCTCAGCCTTTGTTTCAACCTTTTTAAGTTCCTTAACGGTTTCGACCATCGTCATCTCCACCACCCCCAGCTTTTAGTTACATTTTGTATTTAAATTTTCGGCCGAGAAACTTTTTTAAAGCCTCATCCCTACCGATGCCTGCAGGCACTATCATGCCTCACGGCTCGGGGGTGTCCGAGGCTGGGGCGAGTAGGAACCCACCGGGCCTCTCTCTGGAGGTGAGAGAATGAAGTACCCGAAGCAGATAAGGAC
>JALTCK010000110.1 GCA_027074805.1 Thermococcus sp.
GCATTGCGCAGCATCTTCTCCTGTGCTGTCACCTCCCCTGTAATATCATTGACAATAGCGATGCCTCCGGCAACCTCCCCCTGGCCATTCAACATAGGGACGGTAGAGAGATCCACATAAAGTTCGTTCTCATCTCCCTTGTCATTGAGCTGGTAGGGTCCTCTGTAATTGCCTATTGTTCCCTTGAAAGTCTTTTTGTGGGCCTGAATGGCTTTATTCTCTTCAATACTATTCTCAAGTGCAACCCCCAACAGTTGTGTTTTATTTTCAATTCCGTTCATCCGAAGAAAGGCTTCATTGACATCCTGTAGTACCATGGATTTGTCATAGTAGTAAATGCCGACAGGGGCGCGTTCGAAAAGAGAGAAGAAACGCTCTTTCAGTTTCTCATGTGATGCCTTCAGATGTACAAAATACTGTCGGTTTTGCAGCGAATCATCAATCACCTTTCCATAGTAATTGGCAATAAGCAGCATGATCAGCACCAGTGCCATAACAGCATATCCGATCATTTGGTAGAAACCTTCCTGCTCATGGCTGAAAAGTTGATAGAGAATAGGACCGTACATCACCGTAACATATGCCAGAAGCAGATCACGCTTGGTAGCCAGCACCCCCATGGACGCAAATCCGATAGCAAAGAGAAAAAGGAAGAGAATCATCTGATAGAGCAGATCGTTTTCAGGAAAAAGCAGAAAGGCACTGCTTCCCCATATCACTCCGCTGATGAGTACATTGGTATAGTAGCGGTGCAGCCAAAGTGTCACCTCCCGGAGTTTCTCCGCCTCACTGTTCTTTTTAAAAACCTGATAATGGTAGAAACGGTAGAGGAACATGACGATATTGAGCAAAAGCCAGATGCCGACCGTCTCGGCATCTACCACACTAATCTCAATAGCGCTGAGAAGAAATGCGCCCAGAATCTGCCCGGTAAGCATCATCGGCAAAGAGAGATAGAGAAAGCTCAGCCTGTCATATTCCAGCCGATTGTCAAAATGTACTGCTTCATCCATAAAGGAGTATCCTTCTGTCTTAACTATGGATTGTTTGGCAAAGCAGTTTTATTCTGCATGGACATACGTATAGCCCGCTTTGCATATCAATCTAGCAGTCTCCCGATAACGATTATACCATAATTTTTTCTTAAGTAAATAGCTTTTTGCTAATTCAGTACAAATAGCTGTAACTGCGGCTTGGGCACCTGCTTTACTCTTCAGCAGGCTTCTTTTTTTCCCGTCTCTGTATCGTCATAGCACTCAAACGCTCTTCGGTCTCCAGCTTCATTAGAAGCCTGGCATTGTTGACACGAAGCTTGCTGTTCTCTTCGTTAAGGCTCTCCATCCGATCATTCAGTGCATTGTGAACATCCTTAAGCGCTTCATGCTGTTGCTGCAGCTGCTCCAGCTGTGTCTGTGTCTGTCCCTGGAGCTTCTGAAGCGAGGCCAGCTCTTTCTGTGTAGTTTCCAATGCCTCTGCTGTCTGGGACAGACGCTTTTTTGTATCGTCAAACTGCTGCAGCTCCTGCTCATTCTGTGCATTTTTGATCTGCAGTGCCTTGAGCTCCTCTTCAAGCACCGCGATACGCTTCTCTTTGGCTTCATTGTCTATCTTGACATCGATGTATCGGTCTTTATAGGTTTTCACACGCATGCTTGCCACAACCACCACGAGCACGACAAAGAGCAGAATGACAATGCCGATCGCTGCGCTTATCATCAGCACCGGGTCACTCTGCACTCTGGCAATCACTTCACTCATCTTAGCCCCTTATAAAATCGTATGTTTCCGGATAGTCACACTTCATCCGTGATG
>JALTCK010000111.1 GCA_027074805.1 Thermococcus sp.
TACCGTCTTTTACATCCTTGCCTGAACTGGCGGATGATGAGTACGGCGGATTCCCGAGGGGTGAGGAGGACCTTAGGGGCTGACGCCGGAGGATAAATGAAAGCAGGGACCCGCTAAATCACCTTTCCTCCTCTCTGCTTCTCAGGTACTCCTCGTATACCTCCCAGAGCGAGACCAGCGTTCCTGGAATCCCGTGCTCGGTTGCAAAGGTCATGTATGGAGCGAGGTCAACAACGTAGTCCGCGAACCGGAAGAGGCCGCGCGGGATTCCTTCGCGCGAACCTATGAACACCACGACTTCTTTCGCGTAGAACATGTCCCTCGCGAGCTTATCCTTAACCTCTGCCAGCGTCGGTCCCTTGGGGTCTGTGATTATGAGAAGTCTCTTTGCCCTCCTCTTATCTCTGATTACCTGGTAGAGGTCCCAAAGGGAGACTGGAACCTTCTCGACCTTCCAGGGATAGGCTTCCCGCTGTATCTGGTACCTGCTCTCCTGCCCCACCTTGACGCCCCTCAAAAACTCCATGACCTCAAAGGCGTCCATCTTCTCCTTGGGGGCTATGATAAGCTCCTTGACCTCGAAGGCCTGTGCGGCCCTGCCTATCTTCTCGCCAAAGGAGCGGCAGGCCTTGTAGTCTCCCCAATACGGCATCTGAACTACCGTCAGCTTGTGGAAGAGCTTTCTCGCGTCGATTTTATCGGGCGTGAACTTCCTGAACTCCTCGCCGGGCAGAACGGATATGTACGCTCTGTCGCCAATTATCTCGACCTGAACAACCTTGTCCGGCCAGCTGAGGTTTACATCGGCTCCGGTGAGCTCCTGAACCTTGGCGCCGAGGCTTCTGTTGACGTCAATGCTCGAAAAGTTGTGCTTCCCTCTCCTTTTTGTTTTGACGGCAAAGGTTTCGTTTTTGCCGATGAGCGGGGCTACTTTCTCGGCGGTGCTTACTATCGCCTCGAGCTCAGCTGGAACCTCTGCCAGAACCGGAATAACGCGCTCCACCTCGGGTATCTCAAGGATTTTCTTTCCTGCTTTTTCGTCGCCGCTCTCGACTATCACGAGCCCGGAGTAGCCCATCGGGGAAGCCCAAACTTCGGAATCTGGAAGGGCCTCGCGGATATAGTTGGCGGCAACGCTCTCCATTCCCCTCTGCGTTTTTACGATGAATTTCATGACTGCACCCCCGGTGGAGAATCGGCTGGAGGTTTAAAAAAGTGGTGACTCCAAGGGGATTGAAAGAGAGAATCCTCTCAAAGCCTTGGGATTACGAATTTCCGGACTTTTTCAGCAAGTTTCACGGCTTCTTTGGCCTCCTCCAATGTTGGCTCAAAAAGGACAGGATAGCGGGTCTCAACCGCGTACTCGGTGAGCCGGTCAACCTCTTCCTCGAGGAGTTGTAGGAACTCACCGTCTATCTCAGCACACGCCAGGATTAGGCTTTTTATGTCGTGGGTTTTTGATATTGGCCGGTAGTGCTTAATCAAAAACGCCTTGAGGAGTTTCTCCACAGATTGCTGGGCGTGAAAACACACTATCCACGGAACGGGTTTCTTAAAGTCCAACAGTGCCTTTGCCGTGAACAGGTCTTCCTCTGCACGCTTTACCCAGGCCTCAACGTCGGGTCTCATATTCTAACGCCCTCCCTGAGGGCATAGTAATAGATGAAGCCGGGAGAGTCTTTGAGTTCCTCAAGCTTTTCTTTTGGAACTATAATCAGGTCAATGGGCACGTTTAAACGCCTGTAAACACTGTACCACAGTTCGCGGTAGGTCTCCCTGTCGATGTCCTCGGAGACGACGACAAGGATATCCCAGTCCGAGTCCTTGTTGAAGTCTCCCCTCGCCCGGGACCCAAAGAGGATTATCTCCTCAACGGTTAGGGCCCTTTTGGTAAACTCCTCCGTTATAACGCCACGAACGAGCTCCTTCACGTCCATGATACCACATTACCCATTGGGGGCCCAACTATTTATGAATTTCGCAGGATTCGAAGAAGAGCCCGGAGAATAGAGAATTGAGAGGCCGTCAGGCCTCCGGTTCGGCGAGGACCTTTATCTTTCTGATCTCGGCCCTCTTTATCGGGTATATCTTCCTTGCTTCCTTGGCTATCTCCGCCCCCATCTTGCCAGTAACGGCTTCCATGACGAAGTCCTTGAAGTCGAGCTCCTCAGCCTTCTTGTAGATGATGTCCCTGATGATCTCCCTTATGGCCCTCTCCTGGCTGGTCTGTATCCTCCTGTAGGCGATGACCATGCCCATGACGCGTAGCTTGTACCCGTCTTTGGTGGTCACGTTGAATATTCCGTCAACTCTGGTAGTCCTCCTCCTGACGAGGCTCCTTATGTAGCTCCTTGCGAGGATGTGCCCCTTGAACTTGGTGTAGGCGTTCTGGCCCTTCACGTCGTATATCTTGAAGTACAGTTTGACCTGGCCCTTCGTGAAGTCCCCTGTGAGGTCTTTTAATGTAGTCTCGATTACCCTTCCTATGACCTTCTCCGGTTCATCAGCCGGCGTGAGCCCTATCTCCTTGCTCCCGAAGAAGTCAGGAGCATATACTACAAACCACTCTTTCATCTTCCACTTATCCTTGGTAGCGGCAGCCCTTTTTCTCGGATTAGCCTTCGCCATTTTCACACCTCCACTTCACACTTCAAGTGTTTCCTCCGCGATCTTGACCGAAAACACAATATCGTCGAGGGCTTTGATGAGAGTCTCAATCTCCCCCGAGTATTTAACCTTTGTTATTACGTCCTCATTCTCCCATCGGGTTCGCACATTTAAACTTTTCTTTAGCTCCGCGGGCATGCTCCGATTGTCGACCTCAATTGCCTCCGCTACTGCTCTGGCCTTTTTCTCGTCGCCGTAGTGCCAGGTTATCTCGGCCCTCGCTTCAATCCTCATCCCTCTTCACCTGCTTTCCTAAGGCTTCGTTGAACAGCTTTATGAACTCGTCTATCCTGCCCTTCGGGAACCGGATTCCGGCCGCTATCGCGTGCCCGCCGCCTTCGCCCCCGAGCTTCTCCGCGACTTCTTTCAACGCTTCGCCAAGGTGGTAACCCTTTTCGAGGGCCTTCTCGGTGGTCCTAGCTGAGCCTTTAACGAGGTTCTCGTCCTCCTCGCTGTCAGCTATTATTATCACTGGCTTCTCGGGCTTCACCAGTCCGGCGTTTATCGCTATGTTGGCCGCTATGCCCACGAGCGTGTCGCGGATGTTCTTCCCAACGTAGAACACGTAGGCGTGTTCTCCCTCGTCGGCCATGCTCCAGTTCTGAATTATGAAGCGCCTCGCTTCGATCTGCTCCCTCTTGTAGTTCTCAAGCATCTTCCTCGCTTTTCTGTATGCTTCCTCATCGCCGAGGCAGATTGCTGCCCCAAGAGTCCCGGCGTTTAGCCTGCCTGTGGCGTTGAGGAGAGTGGCAAACTCTCTCGCTTCATGCCTCGGATCTCCTTCTGGATATAGGGGGCTCACAACAACATCACCGATCAGCTTATCTATGGCCTCCTTAGGGGCCTCGTGCTTTATGAGATGGACCACGAGAGCATCGTGGAGCTTTCTTTTCTCTTCCTCCCGGAGCTGCCAGTAGTGGATCTCAGGGTCAAAGCCCTTTGAGCGGAGCCATTCTATGGCCTTTCTCTCGTCCCCGGTTATCTCCGGGAGCTCTGGGTTGGTTGAATAGGCCAGCATCTGGTAGAGGGGCCTGCTCTCCCTGCCGAAGAGGCGAAGTTCTTTCCTGACCTCTAAAATGCCTGTCCCCTTTCCATCCTCTACGATGTCGAGGTTCATTCCGTGAAAGGTCCCGTCGATTTCCTGCATGTCCCCGACTGCCCCAACGAGGGCGATGTAGGCTAAATCCTTGTTCCTCTCGTTCATCTCCTTTGCAACGAAGTAGGCAACACCCGAGCCGCTCAAATCCCTTACGCTGTTGGCCCCGAAGGGGACGGGGTTGACGAGGTGGTGAGCCTCCTTTTCAAAGCGCTCCTTCTCCGGTGGGTGGTGGTCAGCAACAACTACCGTTGCAAAGTCAAGCCTCTTCTCTATGAGTTCCATCGAGCCGCTTCCAAGGTCGCTGAACACGTATATCTCCCTGTTCTCTCCTGCAAGTTCGCCTATAAGCTCCTCGCTTACCTGCTTGACTATGCTGAGCTGAAAGTTCCCGCCTTCCCTAGCAACAGCTTTGGCGAGAATAGCGCCCGCGGTGATTCCGTCGGCATCGCGGTGAGAGATGAGCCTTATGGTGTGCCCTAACTCGATGTGCATCTTTATGAGCTCAGCTCCTTCCCTGACCATCTCCAAAAAGGCTCCCTTGTCCATGCTACCACCTTAAGAAGAAGGAAAGGGTCAGCGGACGAGCAGTTTGGCCTGCTCCGGGTCGTAGCGCCATTTGGCCGGAAGCTTCCCGGTCCTGCGGTAGTACTTGACAAGGCGTCTTATCTTACTCTCTGTGAGCTGGAGACCTCTCCTGGAGTGCTTGTCTTTCGGGTGCATCTCAAGATGCTTCCTGAGCTTGACGGCCTTCCTGATGAGGGCCATGAGGTCTTCAGGAATCTCCGGCGCAAGGTCGTTCTCTTCAAGGATCTTGGTTATCTTTTTCCCGGTTATCAACTTGACGCTTGGAATCCCGTACTGGTCTCTGAGGATCGTCCCTATCATAGCTGCACTGTATCCTTCCTTCCTGAGCTTGATAACGAGCCCCTCAACCTCCTCCGCTGTGTAATCAACCCAGGTTGGCGGAGCGGTCCTCGGCGGCCTCTTAGAACCAGATTTACCCCTCTTTCTCGCGTGTATTCTTGCCATACGAACACCTCCGGGTGACGGCTAGCTCCCGCCAGCCGTCCCTTCGCATCAGCCTAACGGCTGGAGTTTAAAAAGTTTGTCATTAGTGGCAGTTGATGGCTCCACCATCTTTTCTAGTCCAGCTACAGCTGTCCACGAGGTTTCCTTTGCTATCGTAGAGGTACGCGGTGTCTCCTCTGTTATTCCAGACGGGCCATTTTCTGCCCCAATAAAGATCTGTATATGTGTCTGTACCCGAACCGGTATGTACCGTCACAGTCTTTCCAGCTTTTAGAACAAACCAGCTTGGAAAAACGTACGTATGACCTTTTTTGTCCATTAATTTCCACCCACCAAGCCCCTGGTCTCTGCAGCCTAAGTTTGCTATAATAACGTATTCATCGTTTAGGTTCAGGGGGTCCCATCCCCGTGCGTCATAGTGGACATAGTATATCACAACTTTAGAGCCCTCGTTGCAGGACTGATTTGTTAACTCCTTGGTTAGTTCGCTTGAGATGTCTCTCATTGTGGTCGTATAATCGGATGTCGTAACTGTTAATTGGTGAATAACATACAGTACTATCACTAAGCTTACGGCAATTAGAAATAAGTACTCGATACTAGAAGCCCTTCGTTTCACGCTCATCACCACTAACTTTTATGCTACAAAAGTAAATAAAAGTTTCTCCATCAACATTAGCTTTTCTTTTGGCTTCTTAACCTAAAAGAGATGCAACACCCTGTGTTTAACTATTCTCAATTATACTGTGAATATGGTAAAAGTTAGGGGAATTTTTGTGAACATCTGTGACGAGATATATCACTACCTGAGCTAACCGTATGAATACAGAAATTATCAAGCAGGATCAATTGAAGTGCTTAAACTCTGCAGGACCTTTTGATTGCTCGGGATATCCATTCGAGAATATAAAAACAAAGAAAATAGCAACATGTAGTTATAAAGAAGAAATAATACTGATACAATTCTAGCTTATTTACTGACAATAACCCCAAAAAAGAGGGCCTTTGCAGACGCACTTACGAGGTGGGGTTTAGCCACCCAAGAAAACAGAACAAACCACCTTGGATATTCCAAGTCGATATAATAGAACACGCAGAACTATAGAAAAAATAAAACAAAACGCTCGTCATAGCGGGGGGAGGATTTGAACCTCCGACCTCCGGGTTATGAGCCCGGCGGGCACTCCTAGCTGCCCCACCCCGCTGCTCAACCCGTAGTAATCAACGGAGGTCCCTTTATAAATTTTGCGGGAGGGTTTATAACTTCCTTTTCCCACTTTCTCCGGTGGTGGAATGTACCTGACGAAGGAAGAAGAGCTTGCTCTTGCTGGTGAATACGGTTACGCCCTTCAAAAAGCCATGGAGATTCTCGTTGCCCTTGGAGATATCTATGGGGCTGAGAGGCTTATACCCATCAAGAGCGCGCAGATTGCAGGGGTTTCCTATAAAAACATCGGTGAGGCTGGAATCGAATTCCTGCGTGACTTCGTGGATGCTGGGGCCAAAGTTTCAGTCTATACCACTCTCAATCCAGCGGGAATAGGGGACGATGAGTTCATGGCAAAGCAGGCCGAGGTTCTTAACCTCTATCGCGAGATGGGCATTGAGATTACCTCAACATGTACTCCATATTATGGAGCGAACCTGCCCAAGTTCAGGGACCACATAGCCTGGAGCGAGAGTTCAGCCGTTATCTTTGCAAACTCCATAATCGGAGCGAGAACGAACAGGGAAGGCGGCCCATCGAGTTTAGCTGCCGCAATAGTGGGTAAGACTCCGGAATACGGCCTTCATCTGGACGAAAACAGAAAGGCAACGGTAATCGTTGATGTTCAAGCAAAGATCAAGACTTTCGTCGATTATGCGGTCCTCGGCTATCACTTGGGGAGAACCCTCGGCAATGATGTGCCCTACCTTAGGGGCATAAAGCCCGAACGGATGGAGTTCCTCAAGGAGATGGGGGCCGCGATGGCAGCAAGTGGTTCCATCGCGCTCTATCACCTCGAGGGCGAGACTCCTGAATACGGAAACGCGCTGTCCGGCAATTTGGAAACTGTAACCGTCGAAGATGACGACATGAAAGCCGTCAAGGAACAGTTCAGCGACGACTGGGATAGGATAGACATGATCTTAATTGGCTGTCCTCACGCATCTCTTTTTGAAGTTAAAGAAATAGCAGAACTCCTGAGAATGCGCGGAAGGCCGCTCAAGATACCCCTTTTCCTCACCGCAAGCAGAGCCGTAAAGGCTCTCTCCGATGCACTCGGCTACACCGAAACGATAGAGCGATATAACGGGAAGATCATAGCGGATTCGTGCTTTGTAGTGTCGCCAATAAAGGGCTGGTACAGTGGTATAGCAACGAACAGCGGAAAGAGCGCCTTCTACTTCCGCTCCTTTGGCTTCAACGTCCGGCTCGACGATGTTGAAAACCTAATTAGAGAAGCTCCATGAGGTGAAAAAATGAAGTTCAAAGGCAGGAGGATAGTAGGTGGAAACGCTGAGGGAGAACTTATAGTGTCTTACAAGCCTCTTTCCTTCCTTGGAGGTGTGGATCCGGAGACAGGCATCATTACTGACGCTGAAAGCGACATACGTGGCGAGAGCATAGCCGGAAAGATACTAGCATTTCCGCGAGGAAAAGGTTCGACAGTTGGGTCTTACGTCATCTACGCCCTCAAAAAGAAGGGGAAGGCCCCAAAGGCGATAATAGTTGGTGAAGCTGAGACGATAGTTGCGACCGGCGCGATAATCTCGGAGATTCCGATGGTAGACGGGATAGATGTTTCAAAGCTTAGAAGTGGGATGAAAGTCAAGATCAACGCCGACAGCGGTGAGGTCGAACTTCTCGAATCTGGGGAGTAGGGTTTTTAACCCCTCCTTTCCTCTTAGTCTCTGGTGGGGAAATGCCAAGGGGAATTTACGAATGCATTAACTGCGGCCATAGGGAGGAGTTGAATTCAACTGACCCAGTTCTTGAAAAGGCCTGTCCAAAATGCGGTTCAGACATGGTTTTGGTGGGTTTCGCGAGAGGTGATGCTGGGGAGCCTTCTGAGGGAAAAACTGCGCTCCAATTTGGAGCATTTGCCCCTCCAAAGCTTCCCTTGGAAGTGGAGGATAAACTCGGACAGTTCTACACGCTGGAGTTTGAGGGCGTTGACGGCAACGTGTTCGTTTACAAGGTCATAGAGATCGTCGAAAGTGACTTTGAAAAGGTTCTCAGGGAGCTTGAGGAACTCGGTTACTGGGCGGCGCTTAAAAAGCGTAATGGAAGGACACTCCTCTTTGTTTTCCCTGCTCAGGAAATCAAAGAGAGCAATCCGTGGCTGCCATGGATCTTCCTGATTGCAACGATATTAACGACATTCATGGCAGGTTATTATCAGGCTCTTCTTTACGTATCTTTCTTGGATAAATTCGGACTCCCAGGCTTGAGGAATCCATACCTCATAGCCCTCTCCTTCTCCGTGAGTGTCATGGCAATCCTGGGAACCCACGAAATGGGCCATAAGATAGCGGCTGTGTATCATGGTGTTAAGGCTACGGTACCCTATTTTATCCCGTTCCCCAACCTCATTGGGACAATGGGTGCCTTGATCAGGGTTAAATCACCCATTCCAACGAGAAATGCTGCCATAGATCTTGGAACGAGCGGCCCGATAGCGGGCTTCCTCGTGGCAATACCCGTCAGCATCATCGGAATGAAGCTCTCGGTTGCCGTTCCGCAGAGTGCCGTTCCTCCTACTGAGGGCGGGATAACCCTTGGGGGAAACCTCTTTTTCTATCTGCTCGGCAAGTATTTGTTTCCAATTCCTGATGGGTACGTTCTCTACCTCCATCCTGTGGCCATAGCCGGCTGGGTTGGGATACTGGTAACGTTCTTAAACCTGATTCCAGCTGCTCAGCTTGATGGCGGCCACATAGCAAGGGCTTTTCTGAGTGAGAAGACTCATAGGTACTTTACGATACTCTTGGGGTTCCTTTTAATGGCCATGGGGTTTCTCTGGATCGGATGGATGATATGGGCGGCACTAATACTGTTCATGGGGTCGATGGGGAACCCTGGGGCTCTGGACGAGGTGACTCCGATATCAAAAAAGAGAATCGCACTTGCAGCGGTAGCGGTGGTGATATTCTTCCTCTCAGTCACACCAGTTCCATTCAGCGCCTCCTGATGCCCTTCTCCTTTAATATCTGCTCTATGTCGTAGTAAATTGAGTCACGCGAAACTCCGAAGGTTCTCGCTATTTCTGAGATGTTCAGAACTCTGGGGTTGTAGTTAAACTCCTCGAGGATCCTCTTTAGAAGGGCACGTCTTTCGCTTATCCCGAACTTTTCAAGGGTCTTTCTCTCCATGGGAATGTTGTAAACCACAACTGCAACCGCGTAGGTTCTCCTCGTTACAGGGGTTACGTACGTCCCGAGCTGGAAGTCTACTATCTGGGCATCTTCTGGAAGCCTTTTGTTGAGGTTCTCCACGGCTTTTCTGAGGGCATCCTCCCTCTTCCTCCCATGGGAGTAGTCCGCGAGGATGCCCTTCCGCATATCCCTCTTAAAATCTATTGCGAGCGTTATCGAGAGGTTCATGAATGCACCGAAGCTCAGATCTATCTTGGATGATGCTATGTACCCCCTACTATCGGATAGGTATTTCCTTGATTTTAGTACAATGCTCGTTACACAATCCTCAATACTTGCCGAATCATGTTGGATATTAATGAGTTTCATGTGCTCACCTCTGTGCTATCGACAATATTGAGTACACTTCCCTTAAATTTGAGCAGAAATCTATATAAGCTTTTTCGGTTCAGATATATATGAAGTAATCCTGAGGAGGTGGATACCATGAAGAGGAAGGCCCAGGGTGCCATTGAGTACCTGTTTATGATTGCGGCTGCCCTGGTGATAATCCTGATTGTTGTCAGGCAGCTTAGGGGCAGGGGCTCAACTGCCAGCAATACTGCAAGCCAGGCTGAGGGTCAGATAAATAACACCCTTAATCAGATGATGAACAACAATAGTTGATGAAGTTTGATTTTATCCGCTTTTTACCTTTTGAAGTTTGGAGGTTTTAAAATGAGACGTGCCCAGGCTTCATTGGAGTATCTTTTTATGCTTGTCATTGCATTGGTGTTGGTGGCGGTGTTTCTCAGAGTATTTTTTGACCCTAGAACCAGTACCATAAGGCGTGTGGGACACTTCGAATCAAAAGTTGAAAAAAATGTGACATTCATAATTAATAATATGACAAATCTTTCAAATTCTACGTAAAGATTTTAAAAAGCCTTTTATACTTTCTGCATTTGTTATATGTTATGGGTGATCGCCATGGGATTCCTTTCCTTCGGCTCAAAAAAGGATAAAATGAAAAAGCTCATTGAGGAAGAGCGCTTTGACGAGGTAAGGAGGCAGGCGATAAAGGACAAGAAGGCCCTCCAGGGTCTTTTTGAACTTCTCAATGATCCAAGCCCGGGTATAGTCGGAGACGCCCTTCTATTGCTAACGAATATTGCCCGGGATAATCCTTCAACTCTGGGACGGTATATAACGCCGGAAACCTTCAAGAAGCTCATCACCCTAATGGAGAGCAGAAACTCCTATGTACGGGAGAACGCCATGCTGTTCTCCTACGAAATTGTTAAAAACTTCCCGCGGGTGACGGAAGAGTACCGGGAGTGGATAGTGGAGGCAATCCGGAGGGGGCTTCAAGAAGGCACTAAGGATCAGAAGGGATTCCTCCTCGTTGTCGTCGGTGAACTGGGCTTTTCTGAACTCAGACCAGATGTTGAGGCTCTGCTGGATGTTGAGGACAAAGTTATACTTCCTCTGGAGGGCAAGAAGTGGGTTCCCCTTGGGGAAATTGCAAAGGAAGCCCTCGAGAAACTTTCATGATTTGAAATTCAAATCAATTATTTTGTTTTTCATTCTTAATTTTGCGAAAGATTAATAAAGGGCTATCTTACTATTAACTTCGGTGATAGCATGATAGAGGAGTTGCTGTTCCTGTTTTTCCTGTTTCTGGCCGTCCTGCTCATAGTTAAGGTGGGTTGGGCCATAGTAAAGTACCTAGTGGCCAATGCAGTGATAGGTCTGATAATACTCGCGTTTACCAACTGGATAGGACTTTCGAGCGTACCTTTTACGTGGCTTAACGTCTTGGTAGTTGCCATTGGCGGCGTTCTGGGAGTCATAGCCCTCATAATCATATCCTGGTTCTAGCGCCCGGGTATTCCTAAACTTTATAAGCTCGGTTTTTCTTTCCACTTCGGCAGTGAAGGTTCTGGAGAGTGATGATCATGTCTCACAAATCAGCCGAGATGTATGAACTAAAGAAGAAAGTGGATGAACTCAAGGGCTATCGAGGTCGAGCAACAGAGCTGGTGAGTCTCTACATACCAGACGGGTACGACATAAACAAGGTTATGCAACAGTTGAGGGAAGAGTATGGAACGGCCCAGAACATAAAGAGCAAATCGACCCGAAAGAATGTTTTGGGAGCTCTAGAAAGGGCAATGCAGCATCTCAAGCTCTACAGGCAAACCCCAAAAAACGGCCTAGCACTCTTTGTTGGAAACGTCAGCGAGCAGGAGGGAGTGAGTGACATAAGGCTTTGGGCGATAGTTCCTCCTGAGCCGCTCAAGGTCCGCCTCTATCGATGTGACCAGGTTTTTGTTACGGAACCGCTCGAGGAGATGCTCCGTGTTAAAGATGCTTACGGCCTCATAACCGTTGAGAAGAACGAAGCGACAATAGGTCTCCTTCGGGGTAAAAGGATTGAAGTAATCGAAGAGCTCACCTCAAACGTTCCTGGAAAGACGCGAGCCGGTGGACAGTCCGCGAGGCGTTATGAGAGGATTAGGGAGCAGGAAACCCATGAGTTCATGAAGCGCATAGGCGAGCATGCCAACAGGTCCTTCCTTCCTCTTCTTGAGAGGGGCGAGCTCAGGGGGATCATAATCGGTGGCCCTGGGCCGACCAAGGAGGAGTTCGTTGAAGGCGACTACCTCCACCACGAACTGAGAAAGAGGGTGATAGGCGTTGTGGACATAAGCTACCACGGCGAGTATGGCCTCAGGGAGCTCGTTGAGAAGGCCAGCGACATCCTCAAGGACCACGAGGCAGTCAAGGAGCGCCATCTTATTCAGGACTTCTTCAGGCATCTCGTCAAGGACACCGGCATGATAACCTATGGCGAAAGGGAGGTAAGACAGGCCCTTGAGCTTGGAGCTGTCGACAAGCTCCTAATCAGCGAGGGATACGATAAGGTTAGGGTAAAGGCCAAGTGCAACAACTGCGGCTGGGAAGAGACGAAGACGATGAGCGAGAGCGAGTTTCACGTCTACAGAAAGAAGCTCACCCACTGTCCAAAGTGTGGCAGTCAAAACATTGGCTTTGAGAAGTGGGACGTGGCGGAGGAGCTCATAAAGATGGCGGAGGAGGCTGGTTCCGACGTCGAAATAATATCCCTCGACACCGAAGAGGGCCAGCAGTTCTACAAGGCCTTTGGCGGTCTGGGGGCATTTTTGAGATATAAGATAAGGTAAACTACTCGCTTACCACGATTCTCTTTTCTTTGGTGCACCGAAATTATTATAATCAAGATGCACCATTTATTTTTGGTGGCTCACGTGTTCGTTGACAGGGAGGGAGAGCTCGAATTTCTCGAGAGAAAATGGGGGGAAAAGAGAGCGCAGCTCATAATACTCTATGGTAGGAGGCGCGTTGGTAAAACTGCGCTGATTAAGAGGTTCCTTGAGGGAAAACCCGGGGTATATCACCTCACTACGGCCGACTCTATGGGGGAAAACGTTAGGGAGCTTGGAGAGGCCTTCGCTAGGTTCACTGGAAGGGACTACTTCACGGACGTTCGCGACCTCACCAAACTGCTTATGAACTTTGGCAGGGAAATCGATGGGAAAAGGGTTGCCCTTGTAATCGACGAGTTCCAGTATCTCATCTCCCTCGACAGCGGGGTTCTGAGCAAGTTTCAGAAGGCCTGGGATGAGGTGCTGAAAGACACCGGAATCTTCATAATCCTCTGCGGGTCGTCAATCGGAATGATGGAAAGGATAATGGAGTACAAAAGCCCCCTCTATGGCAGGAGAACAGGCCAGTGGAAAGTTTCTCCCTTTGACATTAGAGCCACGGCCATGATGTTGCCAGAGAAGGACTTTGAGGATCTTGTGAAGACGTACATGGTCTTTGGAGGGGTTCCTTTTTACCTCGAGTTCGTGAGAGACAGAAAGACCGAGGAGGCAATACGGGAGCTGGTTCTACGGAAGGGCGAGGTTCTTTACGAGGAGCCGGAGTTCCTGCTGCGGGAGGAGTTCCGGGAGCCGAGGACGTACAAGCTCATACTGAAGGGACTGGCTTTGGGATACGAAACACTCGGGGAGCTGGTTTCGTACACCGGGCTTGAGCGGGGACATCTCTCAAGGTACCTCGACGTCCTCCAGAGGCTTGAAATCGTCGGCTATGAACTCCCCTACGGGAAGCGCAAGAGGGGAAGGTATTTCATAAAGGACAACTTCTTCAACTTCTGGTTCCGTTACGTCTATCCAAACCTCTCCGACCTCGAGCTCGGAATGGTGGATGAGGTATGGGAGAAAATCCAAAAAGACATCAACACCTACTACGGGATTATGTTCGAGAGGCTCGTGAGGGAGATGCTCTCCCTTAGGATTCTCGACTTCGGCCAGAAAAGAGTCCACAGGTGGTGGCATAAGGGGATGGAGATAGACGCAATCGCCGAAACCGGAGAGGGACTGCTGTTCGTCGAGGTCAAGTGGAAGAAGCTCACAGAAAGAGAAGCAAAGAAAATACTCGGGGAGCTCAGAAAAAAGGCTGAAACCTTTGATGGGCCGAAGATGTTCCTCCTAATTGCCAGAGAAGTTGAGGAAAAACTGCCAGAGACCCTCGACCTCAAGGAGGTTGAGCGGGCAGTTAGAGGGCGTTTAAGTAGTCGGTAAATTTTCTCCCAAAAGCCCGCTGACATCAAAATCCTCGTGTTCCCGTTAAATTTATCGAGTTTCCCATTCAGAGAGTTTCCCCTGCACTGAAGAGCTTGAAAAAACCTCCTCAAGGAGTTCTCTAATCCTATCTCTCACTTCCTCATCGTCTATGACGTAGGGCGGCCTCAGGACGGGTTTTATCGAGAAGCCCCTGACTGACATGGCGAGCTTTATCGCCGAGCCGAAGGATGAGGCAAGGTCGTAAACCTTCGAAAGCTTCGCCAGCCTTCTCGCCCCCTCGAAGGCGTCCTCAAAGCGCTTCTCCTGGAAGGCCTTCCACACGCTTAGGTGAAGCTCAGGAGCGAAGTTGGCGCAGGCCATTATCCCGCCGTCGCCACCTAGGACCACCGTGTTGAGGAAGTGCTGGTCAAGACCCGTAAAAACCTTAAAGTCCTTCCTCTCGCCCTTGACTTCGAGGATGACATCTCTAACGTGGTTTATACTGTCTATCGTCTCCTTCACGCCGGTGATGTTGGAGTACTCAAGGGCGAGGCGTCTGATCAGGGGGACGCTTAGGGGGTTGGCGCATGAGGGGATGTTGTATAGTATGATTGGAATATCCGCTTTCTCGGCCACCATTGAGTAGTGCTTGAAGAGCGCCTCTTCGCCCAGTGGGCAGTAGTAGGGCGGCGCTATGACCGCGTAGTCCGCGCCTATGTCTTGAGCGTGCCGGGTAAGCTCAATCACCTCAAAGGTATTTGGGGATGCCGTCCCCACAAGGTAGAAGGCTGAAGTGACCAGTTCACGCCCCTTCTCCGCGAGAAACTTTCTCTCCTCCGGACTAAGGCTCGTAAACTCTCCGGTTGTCGCGTTGATGAATATACCGTGGACGCCGGCCTTCTGGAGGTACTCAACGTGCTCCTCAAGCGCCGAGACGTCTATGGAGTAGTCCTCGTTGAACGGAGTAACGAGGGGGACTATAACACCGCGCATGGAATCACCGGATGGTTTAGGGGGAGGAGGTATTTTAGGGTTGGGGTGTAAGAGGTGCAGATTCGGATTTAAGTATCGCCCCCGATACTAGGTATCGGTACCGATACCTGAAGGAAGAAATGGAAAAAAGGGATCACATCCTCTCCGGTGCTTCGATGCCGAGCAGTTCCAGGGCGTTCCTTAGAACCTGTTTGACCGCTGAGACAAGCAACAGGCGCTCCTCTACGATGCCCTCCTCGGCCTTCAGCACGGGGTGGTCCATGTAGAACTTGTTGAAGAGTGAAGCGAGTTCGTTGGCGTACCAGGGAATGAGGTGCGGCTTGACATCTTTCCCAGCCTGCTCTATGACCTCCGGGAACTTTGCGAGGAGCTTCACCAGCTCCTTCTCGCGGTTGGTGAGCCTTGAAAAGTCGGCTTTCTCAAGGAGTTCTCTCCAGTCGGTTTCAATTCCGCTCTCAGCCGCCTTCCTCAGGATCGAGGCGCAGCGAGCGTGGGCATACTGGATGTAGGGCGCACTTTCGCCCTCGAAGTTCAGAACGTCGTCCCAGCGGAAGGTTATTATCTTATCGGCACTGTACTTAACGAGGTTGAAGCGGACAGCCCCAACGCCAACCGCTTCCGCTATCTCGTCTTTTTCGGCTTCACTCAGGCGCGGGTTCTTCTCCTCGACGAGCTCCCTTGCCCTCTGAACGGCCTCGTTGAGAACCTCGTCCACTGTAAAGCCGACCCAGGTCCCCCTCCTGCCCGAGAACTTGCCCTCCTCACGAACCACGTGCTCGTAAGCGAGGTGGTGGAAGTTATTTGCGCTCTCTTCGAAGCCGAGGAGCTGGAGGGCGTACTTTATCGCCATCTGGGGGTGCCTCTGCTCCGCACCGATAACGTTGATGACCACGTCGGCCCTTCCGAACCTTCCGGGCATCTCCTTCCCGTCAGGAGCGGTGGTCCAGGTCTCGTGGCTTCCCCGTTTGTCCCAGGGCTTGTAGAGCATGTCGGCCTTAACCTTGCCGAACTTCCAGAGGTGATAGGCTATGTCCTTGCCCGTGTAGGTCGCCGTCCCGTCGCTCCTTTTGAGGACCAAAAACGGGTTCTTCATGTCCGGGAAGAGCTTCCTCAAATCCATAACGAATGCGCCCTTGTACTTCCCCTCTTCTGCCCAGAAGAAGTTCTCGTTGGCCTCTATGAGTTCATAGGCCTCGTCAAAGATACCGCTCCTGATTATGTCGCTCTCCCAGCTGAGGAGGTCGTATGTGATACCCATCCTGTATGTTGTCAGCATCTGGGCTTTGACGACATGCTCGGCCAGCTTCCTCCCGATTTCGGCTATTTCGTTGTCACCCTCTTCGAGCCTCTTCATGAGCTCGCGAACTTCCTTATCAACATTCGAGTTCTGCTCTATGCGTTTGTTCACCTCGACGTAGAGCAGGCCCATCACGTGGTCTATGAAGTCCTCCTTGAGGCCCTTCTCCCTCAATTCGGCCTCAATCCTCTCGAACTCCTCCTTAAGGTGGAGGTAGCCCCAGAGAACCTGGGCGAACTGAACACCGAGGTCGTCTATGTAGTTCTGAACCTCGACTTTGTAGCCCAGCTTTCCCATAATCCTCGCCATCGTGTCGCCAAGAACCGCGTTCCTCGCGTGCCCCATGTGGAGGGGCTTTGTGGGGTTAACGGAAGTATGTTCGACTATGACCTTTTTCCCGTTCCCAACGTTACTCTCTCCGTAGGCTTCGCCTTTCCCGAGGATCTCCTCCACGAGGGCCCGTCCGAAGCGAGAATAGTCAATGTAGAAGTTGATGTAGCCGTTTACGGCCTTTGCCTCGGTTATCCCCTCGGGAAGCTCGAGCCTTTCCACGATTTCCTCGGCGATCAGCTTTGGGGCCCTCCGGAATACCCTTGCCAGCTGGAACGCAACGGCCGTTCCGAAGTCGCCGAGCTCGAGGTTGGGTGTGTCGTCGAAGCTTATCTCACCTTCCCACCTGGCATCAGCTTCCTCGAGCATCTCGCCTATGGCCTTCTTGAGCGTGAGCTTTGCCTTTTCTTGAAGATCCAAATACGCCATTCACATCACCTGAGCCACTAACGGGCCTAATCTTTAAAAACTTCCCCTGCAATTTTACAACGGGGATGGGTATGAAGCACCACGTTGGTGAACACAAGGCAAAGAAGGGCCTCATCCGGATTGAATTTGATGAAAACGAGGGGAAGGCCGAGCACGTGAAGATAACCGGGGACTTCTTTATGCATCCTGAAGATGCCCTCCATGAGCTCGAGGAGAGGTTGGAGGGGCACAAAATAGAGGAGCTCGGGCACCTGATAGACGAGTTTTTTGCCATGAGACTCGATGTTGAAACACCCTATGTTAACGTTGAGGACTTCAAGATAGCGCTGAAAAAGGCCCTGGAGGGGTAACCTCTTGGAGGAGTGGGATTATAGCGAGGGTTTTTGGAGGTTCGTCATTGGCCTCCTCTTGATTTTCCTCGCGGCCTCTTTCTTCGGCTATGCCTATTCGCTCCACAACCCCGAGAACACGCTTAGAATAGTCAGAAAGCTCGCGGAGCACATAGGTTCCCCTCCATCCTCGGATCTCCGCACCTTTCTTAGAATCTTCACCAACAATGTGAGTGTGGCAATACTTTCTGTGATCTCAGGGTTGGTTTTCGGCATTGGCCCCTGGCTGATAATGGCTTTCAACGGCTTTGTCGCTGGAATAGTTGTCGGGTTTGTGACGGAAACTGGGAGGTACTCCTTCACACAGACTATGCTGGGTCTTGTCCCCCATGGGATAATTGAGATCCCGGCCCTCTCGATAGCAGGGGCTGCCGGGATAATCTGGTATCGGGAAATCGTGTATGGGGAAGGCAAGGGAGCAGAACGCTTCAAAAGGGGAATGAAAAAAGCGCTCACGTTGTTAGCTCTTTCAGTTCTGCTTCTCCTTATCGCGGCCCTCATTGAGACTTATGTAACTCCCAAGGTCTCCGGCATCGGCTGAGGTCTCGAGGGAAATCGCCTGGAACGTCCCAGACTCTTCGTAACTTTCTATCTCCCTTAAAATCACATCGAGTGGGTTCTCGAATCCGCTCACGACGTTTCTGATGTATGCTCTATAGCTGCCGTTGAGTTCCATCATCTGCTCGGCGGCTTTTGCAACTTTCATTGGATCCGTTGAATGGTACTTGAGCCCCATCTCCACCAGCCATTTTGTAACCGCAAGGAGCCTGCCGGGATAAGTAGAGATTGTCGGCGTCCCAAGGGCTATTGACTCGCGATTCATTGTGCCTCCGGCACCTATCATCAGTTTGGCATAGTATAGAAGGCTGAGGCTGTCGATGGGCTTTTCAGGCATTATAACGTTCTCAAACCGTTCGAACCTCTCTCTCTGCTCGGGTGTTCTGGGGAACAGGACTATCGGCACATCTGGAAGGAGTGGAATGACGTCCTCAAGGACGCTCCTTTCGGGCCCGTTGAAGTAGTTGGCCTTCACCGGCTCGGTTCTCATGACGATGTATCCCCCTCTTCTGAGTCCCAACTCCTTGGGAACCCTTCTGTCCGGCCTGAACCCGTAGAGGTGGGCGAGCTCTGAGAAACCGTTTATTGGCCTCATGCCATTTGCATCGGCGCCTTGTCTGAGAAGCTCGTAGGCATCTATCGCTTTGGGGTAAATGAGGAGCTGGGTATAGGGCAGAATCAGTTTGTTTTGGGCAGTTGCTGTTTCGTTATCCACAAATCCGATAGTTGGTATCTGGAGGCCGAAGGCAACCCGTGGGGCCTCGGCAGAGTGCTTGTAGATTGCTAGGTCCGGTTTCTCTTCTATAATGAGTTTGCTTAGCTTGTACATCCTCTCGCTGCTTGCTATGAGTTTTCCTTCCAGCGTGGCCCCACCGTGGCGGCCAACGACGTAGTAGTCAATGCCCTCCATGTTCAGGATACCGGTTAGCCCATCAAACTTACGGGTTGTGACGAGAACCTCGTGGCCTGTTTTCTCCAACTCCCTGATTACACCCTTGAAGAAGTGAACGTGAGGTGCATTGGTGATATCGATCCATACCTTCATTTTATCACCTGGTTAATTGAACAGAACTGTTCAATATAAGGGTTTCCCAAAAACGGTTGTGAGAGCGTTCTGTATCGTCAATTGCATACCTCCATTTTTTTAACAATGCTTTAAAACGCTTTCTCTCGATGAAATTGGCCAAGACTCTGGAAGCATCACTAGTGAGAACTACATGTGAGCTTTAAAGTGGTGTTTTTCCGAAGAGGTGATAGAAAAGCTTTGGAAATCGTTTCTTGGAAAAGGCTTTTATTCCGTCCTATTCAGCTATTCTCGGTGGGAGCATGAATAATGCACTTGGAGAGATAGCAGTCATAGGTTTGGGATACATCGGCCTCCCAACGGCCATAATGTTCGCGAACTCTGGTTACAGGGTCATTGGCTATGAAATCAGGGAGGACGTGGTTGAGAAGATAAACTCTGGAAAAGCCCACATTGTGGAACCGGAAATCGATGAGCTCCTTTCAAAGGCAGTGAAAAGTGGAAACCTAAGGGCAACTTCGAATCCGGAGGAGATAGTTGGAAAGGATGTCTACATAATCTGCGTCCAAACACCTTTGAGGAAGGACAATGCCCCAGACATGACTTACCTCGAAAGTGCCGTAAGAACCGTCGCCCGGGTGATGAAAAGGGACTCTCTCGTGGTTATAGAGAGCACGGTTCCTCCTATGACAACGATCAAGATGGCGAGGCTCATAGAGGAGCTCACTGGATTCAAAGCTGGGACGGATTTCCACATGGTTCATGCCCCCGAGAGAGTGATGCCGGGAAGGATTTTTAAGGAACTCGTCTACAACTCGCGTATCTTTGGAGGTATAACTCCAGAAAGCGCCGAGAGGGCTGAAAAACTCTACAGGGCTTTTGTCAAGGGCCAGACGTTCAAGACGAGCTCAACCGTTAGTGAAGTCGTGAAGCTGATGGAAAACACTTTTAGGGACGTTAATATTGCCCTTGCCAACGAGTTTGCCTTTCTGGCCCATCAGTACGGGATAAATGTCTTTGAGGCCATTGAGTTGGCCAACACGCACCCGAGGGTTAGGATACACGTCCCGAGCATAGGGGTTGGCGGGCACTGCCTTCCAAAGGATCCCCACCTCCTTGTCTGGCCTGCAAAGGAAGATTTCGGGCTAATAAAGCTTGCTAGAGATATAAATGACTCTATGCCTCTTTTTACAAAGGATTTACTCTTTTCGGCCTTGAACGAGCTCAATGTCCAGCCAGAAGATGCCGTTATAGCGGTTCTTGGCTTGACGTACAAGGGAGACAGTGACGACACGAGAAATTCGCCGGCACTGAAGTTCATAGAGGCAATAGGAGAGGACGTCAAGGAGGTCAGAACATATGACCCATACGTCGCTGGAACTTCTAAGAGTCCGGAGGAGGCGGTTGAAGGTGCGGATGCTGTGATTATAGCCACGGATCATTCTACCTTTCGTTCTCTCGATTGGGAACGGCTAGGAAGCCTTATGCGGACGAGGATACTGGTGGATGGGAAGCATGTCATTAGAACTCCCCCGAGAGGCTTTCTCTTTAAGGGCGTAGGGAGGGGGGAGTATTGAAACCTGCCATCGTCTTCGGGACGAGGCCGGAGATAATAAAGCTGGCCCCTGTGATACGGGCGTTCGAGAATCGGGGGATTACTCCCCTGCTGGTACACACGGGGCAGCATTATGACTATGAGATGAGCCGAGTTTTTCTCGAGGACCTCGAACTTGATGGTATAGACTATCATCTTGAAGTGGGCTCTGGAACTCAGGCCGAGCAGACTGGAACCGCGATGATCAAAATCGAGGGAGTTCTCATTGGGGAGAGACCCGATGTGGTCCTTGTTCAGGGCGACACCAACACGGTTTTAGCTGGAGCATTGGCCAGTGTCAAGCTGAAGATTCCTGTGGCCCACATCGAGGCGGGCCTCAGGAGCTTTGATAGGACGATGCCAGAGGAGATAAACAGGATTTTAACTGACCATGTGAGTGAAGTCCTATTTGCTCCCACGGCAGAGGCCAAGAAAAATCTCAAGAGGGAGGGCATCACCGATGGAGTTTATGTCGTAGGTAATACGATAGTTGATGCTGTTCTACAGAACTCGGAGGTAGCTGAGAGGAAGAGTAACATCCTTGAGAGATTAGACCTCGATCCCAAGGGATATCTCCTCATAACGGCCCACCGTGCAGAGAACACGGACAGAAAGGAGAACCTCGAGAGGCTTGTGGAAATCCTTGAGAGTCTTCCCATGAAGACCGTCTATCCGATGCACCCTCGCACGAGAAGAAGGCTTGAGGAGTTTGGCCTATGGGAGCGGGTTATGAGGATAGAGGGAGTTCTCGTCACAAGGCCTCTTGGCTACCTTGACTTCCTCAAGCTCGAGAAGAATGCATTTGCAATACTCACGGACTCGGGTGGGATTCAGGAAGAGGCGATAATACTCAACGTGCCCTGTCTTACCCTTCGCTACAACACGGAGAGGCCTGAGACAGTTAAAGTCGGGGGAAACGTTCTTGTTGGCCTTGAGAAGGAGAGAGTTCTGAAGTATCTCAGCAAACTGCTAAACGAGCCTGAGTTCTATGAAAAGATGGCAAATGCACCGAACCCATTCGGTGATGGAAAATCCGGTGAGAGAATTGTCCATATCCTATTGGAACTGTATAAAATGAAAGAGCTGAAGGTTAGGAGTTCAAGGTTCATATGATGAGTCAGTCTCTTCAATAATTTTCTGTCAGGCACTCTTGAGGAACTGGCCCAGTTGGGAGGCTATCTCGCTGGCTATCATTTCGTAGGGGTTTGCATGAGAGAGTTTGCCAACCTTAGCTTTCAGGTTCCACCAGTATGCGACGTCGCATGTCTGGTTGGCTATCTTTAAATCAGATAGTCTCTTTGCACTAGCATGGCAGAATTTTCCAGCAGTAGTGGAGATTGCTGTCTCTGAAAACTCTAAACCGTTGTTTATAGTATCAACGGCGGATTCAGCATCGCCCGCGTAGGAGTAATATAGGACTCCTGATAGGGATCTCTCTTCAGTCAGCATGTAGTCTTCTCTTCCTATAATTGGGAAATACGCCAGCACGACTCGGCCCTTTAGGTCGTATCTGGAGATGTTTTCCTCTAGAACTGGGGTCAACCCGTGTTCCCTCACGACTTTAGTCAGGGCCCTTTCAATGTATTCTCTGTAGGGCTGAGGGGCCCAGACGGAGATGTAGACTACTTTGGGATTCTCGGGTGCTGATGTCCAGTTAGTACCATCCTCAATTATGGTAATTCCGTGCTGTGATCCGCCAGAATAGTCTGAGATTATGTAGGATTCACTTGCCACGGCAATCCCTACCGTGGAGAGGATGATAAGTACTATAACTCCAAGAATTAGTTCTGCTTTCATGATTTTCACC
>JALTCK010000112.1 GCA_027074805.1 Thermococcus sp.
ATGAAAGTCAAGGGGGTGTCCTCAAGGGATGAGGCAACGAAAACGTACTACGGAGAATTTGGCCCTCCCGTAAGCACTCTCTCACTAATAGGCCCCCCGCTCGTAATGGAAGGTGTTGTGGAGTTCACAACCGAGACCTGGGGGTACATACGCTACGACCCGGCCACTGGGATGGTGTTGTCCCCAACCACACTCTCGGTACTGATTTCCCCTGACCTATCCGCGGTGGGAATACCCTTTGCAGCGTTCACTGACGAACGTGTAGCCTATGATTACGAGGTAAATAGGAACTATGTATGGGCGGGTCTGCTGCCCCTCTACGACACCAACGCTGAGTTTCAGGTAGGAGAGGAGGTGCCGTTTTCAAGGCCAGGAACTAAGCTCAAATACGTTTTCTACGGCTCACTGGCACTCTTTGGACTGGCGGTCGTTTTAAACCTCTGGAGAGTGAGGAGGTATGAAGACAAACGCACTTGAGATGGTCATTGTCAGGTGGACGCTTCCCCTGCTCATATCCCTCCTCTTTGTGCCTTTGTTAAATGCCCTCAACTTCAATGAGACTGATTATTTGACCTACACAGCTTTAAGATACAACCCATACATCAATTATCGGCTTTCCCATGGGGACAAACCCGAGTGGATAACCACATCTTTAATGTTCTACAACTACTCTGGAGTGCTCTACCGAATAAATGTGTACAACGACACGGAGATAACCTTCGAACTTAAGGACAAAGGCGAGTACATAATCTCGCACGTTACCGTTCTTTTGAGCAACGTCACAGTCATGACGTTCCTCCCCAAGGGTGTATCTCCCCCAATTTTCTGGAACGATTCAGAGCTAATCTCCAAGAAAACCGAAAAGAGTCACGATACGAGCTTCAAGGACTGGACGTGGTACGTGTTCAAATTGAGAATGGTCAAAATAGGCGGGGAGTATCTCATTAGAGAGAGCGATCTACAGGTGATAAGGGACGGGGTAGCCTACGGCCACACAATGCTTTTTGACGACCCTGGAAATCCGCTCAAGGAAGGGAAAACCTTTACGATGTACCCCTTTTCCACGACCATAGACAAAATCACGATCAACAACGAGGATCCCCTAAAATGGAAGAACACCACCTATTATCCTCCAATAAAGACCGTGGTTACCAATCACTACTCCTTTAATCTGACCCAGCCGTTTGGGAAGGGATTTCCAGTTGAGATCGTACAAATGGCCACGTTGATTTATACGTTCGATGCCTCTGATGGAAAACTTATAGCAACACCCAATGGCGGCCCGGATCTGTGGGCGATTGGCATCCTGGATGCCCAGTTTATGGACGAATACGCCGAGTACAGAGTGGAGGTTGAACACGATAATTCATATGCCACTGGACTCGTCCTTAAATCGTTTAGAATTAATGAGAGAACGACAGAAGAGGTTATTTTTAATAAACCAAAAACCAAAGTCGCTTACCTTTTCTACGGCTCTCTCATACTCGCCGGTCTGGTCATCGTTTTAAATGCGGGAGGTGTGAGAAATCGTGGAAAAAGCTGAGGTTTTCATTTTTACGGTGTGGATGCTTGCCCTGCTTTCGTTTCCGGCAGTGCAGGCAGCACCATACTGGGTCAAGCCGGGAGTTTACATCGAGTACGCGGCCCACAGGTACGACCCCTACTTTCCTCTCGTTACCGGTGCCAGGCCGGACATGATCAACACAGCGATGCTCATCTACGGCGTGAACGGCACGCTGTTCAGAATAGAGGCCCACAACGACACGAGGGTTCGCTTTGAGTTCCTCGGGGTGGAGGAAGGCTCCCTCCGGGTGCGGGGAATCATCGAGATGGAGAACGTCACGGTCACGTCAATAGGCCTGAATTCTACAGAGTTTCCGAAGTTCTGGGGCGATGAGGACGTCATCTCCGAGAAGCTCGAAAAGAGTCATGACGTCGGCTTTCCCGACTGCGTATGGCTCGTAGTGAACCTCCGAAAACTCACCCTGGTGGGGGAATACAGGATACGGCTGAACGACAGCGCCGTGTTGGGCATGGACGGGACCTATTACGGCCACACTTTCCTGTGGGTGGACACCTCGAACCCACCGAAAACCGGGACGATTTTTTCGAAGGCCAGGACCTTTGAGATTGCGTTCTCCGCGCTAAGATCCATCAACAAATCCATGATGGCGTACTACGGGCAGTTTGGCCCTCCGCTCGTTGTCCTTTCCACCAACTTCACCAGGGGTGACATATCCTATGCCCAGCGTATAGACAGCAGGAGAAAGTACACGCTGATGGACATTTCCCTCCATGGGCCGGGTCCTTCACTGATATATGACCCCTCCACCGGAATTGCAGTGTACCCAAACTCGATAGGCATGGCCCCCTACGCCGATTTCATAGCGATAGGTATTCTCTGGGCGGAGTTCGTGGACGAAAAGGCCGCTTACCGCATGATGGCCGAGAAGGACGACTCCTGGGGCTACGGCCTTGTCCTTTACGACACCAACGCCGACTTCGAGGCAACGGAAGAAGTCCAGTTCCCCCGCCCAGAAACCCCGTCCGAATACGCTTACTACGCCTCCCTTGGGCTCCTCGTCCTGATGTTTGTCCTTACCGCTGTCAGAAGACGGAGGTGATGGGATGGGAAGGCTCCACACGCTCTTCAGGTGGGAGATGAACGACCTGATAAAGGCCATCCTGCTGTTCCTGGGAGTGCTGCTGGCAGGGATGTCGATGAAGCAGTCGCTGATGCACGTCGGAGGCGCAATGGGCTTCGCCTCGGGAACGGATATAGTGCTCTTCGGTGCTTCACGGTCCAGTGGTGTTTCGACGTCTATCCTGGGACTCCTTTCCCTCGACGACGTCTGGACACTCTTGAGCTTCCTCCTCCTGCTCCTCGGCGCACTCACCTTCCGCTACGACAGGGACAGCGGCGTGGCGCGTTCGGTCTACTCCCTGCCCTACTCAAACGACGAGATCTTCGGGGTCAAACTGCTCTCCTTCATCATCTACGGGTTCTTGATGGTCCTGTTGCCCTTCGTCTACGTCGCCCTGACCACCTACGCCAGCATAGCGGGCTATCTGCCAGAAATAACTTCTCCCTTCCTCAGCGACGCGCTGACCCTGCTCGTCTTCCTCGTGCTCTACCTGATATCGGTCGCCACACTCGTCTCTCTCGTCTCTCCCAACGCCTTCCTCGCATTCATGGTGGGCTTTGCGGTGATATACGCACCCAGAATTTTGGGGAACTCCAGCATACCCCCCCAGCTCTTCATTGACGCCATCTCGAGGAGCGGCAGCACTAACTTCACCCCCTTCACGGCACAGTACCTCGGATGGGGCCTGCTGGTTCCGCTGGCACTCTTCGCCCTTTCGTGGGTTCTCATCAGGAGGAGGGATGTGGTGTGAGGTTCTGGGCAGCTCTCCTTACTGCAATGCTGATGCTTTCCATCGGCTCCCTCTGGGTCTACAGCTCCTACGAGGACAGGGTCGGCTCGGTAGGGCCGGTCTTTCTCTCACCGGTGGAGCACCAGGGAAACGTCACCAGCATCAGCATGGTGACGGCACACACCCCCACCAGCTCGCTGGTTGAGGCATCCTGCAACGGCAACGGAATCGTCGAGGTGTACGACATCATCACCGGAGCGCAGGTGGACAGACACGCCGTCTACGGTCATGCCAAGTACCAGTTCGTCCTTCCCAGGGAGGGGGACTACCTGATAATCAACAACGGCACGGACAAGCTCACCTGCTCCTTCCGCTTCATCAAGAACTATCCGACTAAAGAGGTTCAGAACGCGGTCTACGTGAGCGGTTCGGCATTCGCCCTTCTCCTCGCCCTCGTGGTCTGGAGGTGGGTCAGATGATGCTGATAGAGGCGAAGGAGCTCAGGAAAATCTTCGGGAGCATTAGGGCGCTCGATGGGGTGACCGTTGAGATTCCCGAGGGGATAACCCTCATCCTCGGCCCGAACGGCGGCGGAAAGAGTACCTTCCTCAAGCTGGCAACAGGGGTTTACAGGCCCACGAGCGGCGAAATACTGGTGTTCGGAGAAAGGCCATGGAACAACGGGAAGTTGAAGGCCCGCTTTGGAGTTGCCTACGATCCGCTGGCCTTTCCCCAGTTCGTGACGGGGAGGGAGTGGCTGAGCCTCTTCGCCCAGAGCAAGGGGTTTGGCGAGGAGGAAATAGGGAGGGTCGCTGAGCTGTTCGAGGTAAAACCCTTCCTCGACAAGAGGGTTAACGGCTACTCCTCCGGAATGCTCAAGAGACTGAGCCTCGCCCAGGCCTTTGTAGGGAGGCCCGAACTTATCTTCCTCGACGAGCCCCTCGCCAATATAGACTTCGACAGCATGGAAAAGGTCATCGAAGTCATCGAGGAAATGAAGGGGAAGACCAACTTCGTGATAATTAGCCACATCTGGGAACCGCTGATGCCGATAGTGGACTGGGTTGTTGTCATAGGCAACGGAAAGCTCGTCCTGAACGGGAAATCGGAGGAGGTTCAGGAAGAGGTTGAGAAGTTGTTTAAACCACACTTGAAGAGGGGAGGGGGCACAAAGGCTCCCTCACCCACCGGGCAGGAGGGTCAGCTTCCTGCCAACGGTTAAGTTTTGGGAGGTTAGGTTTATTAGCTTTTTTCCTACTTCCCAATGGCGATTGACATGAAGCTCGTCCACGATCCAATACACGGTCCCATAGAACTCGATGACTTCGCGATCAAACTTGTCGACACGCCGGAGTTCCAGAGACTGAGGAGAATAACCCAGCTCGGCCTCGCTTTTCTTGCCTACCCATCCGCGAGGCACACGCGCTTCGAGCACTCCCTCGGAACGTTCCACCTTGCAAAGGAGATAAGGCGCTACAACCCGGAGCTTGGGGAGGGAGTAATCTACGCCGCCCTTCTCCACGACCTCGGGCATTATCCCTTCAGTCACACCCTTGAAAGTCTGTTTCCGATGCACGAGGAGAACACTCTCTGGATGATAAGGCACGGCGAGGTTGGCGACGTCTTGAAAGAGCGCTACTCCATAGGGGAGATGGAGAGACTGCTGAAGCATCCCGTCGTCAGCGGAGACATCGACTCCGATAGAATGGATTACCTGGTTCGGGATGCCTACTACACCGGTGCCGCCTACGGGATCGTCGACCTCGAACGTCTCATCAGAAACCTTCGCTGGATGGACGGAAAGCTCGTCCTCCTTGAGAAAGGGATAACAGCCGGCCAGAGCCTTCTCCTTGCAAGGGCCATGATGTACCCGACGGTCTATTTTCATCACACTGCCAGGATAGCCGGGGCGATGCTGGCGAAAGCTGTTGAGCTTGAGAGAATAGGGCTTGAGGAAATCCGCACTATGGACGAAATAGACCTCGTTTCAAGGCTCAGGATGAGCGAGAAGTCGGAGGTCAGGGAGTTAATCAGTGCGATAGATGACAGGAGGCTCTACAAGCGGGTCCTCTACACGAGAGAGGATCCCGGAGAGGGGGTGGTTTCCGCCGTTAAGGAGGGGCTCGAGGCCGAGTTTGGACACCTCGTTCTCGTTGACTACCCGCCGAAGCCGAAGTTCGAGGAGAGGAATGCCTTCGTGGAGACTTGCGAAGAAGTGAAAAGACTCAGCGAAGTTTCTCCGCTGGTGCGCTCGCTCTTCGAGCTGAAGGATACCCACTGGCGCTGGGGAGTCTACGCGAGAAGCGACGTTAAGGATGCCGTGTTAAGGGTGCTGGAAAAGCTTTTGTAAATCTTCGCCAAATTTGAACGTGGGATGCGGCATGAGCGAGGTCGTTGTTACCAAGGACGATTAAGATTATCTCGGAGATTGTCCCTATACGCGAGTGCTCAGAGAGTTAGAGTTGCTTGAGCGAAGTGAAGTAGTCGACTCTTACGAGATACTCGACTACAAGGAGGATTCTGACTTCAACACCCACAACCCTTAAGTATTTTGAACGCATCTCCACGGCTCCCATTCTAAACCGGGAAAAGCTTTATAACCGAACTTTTTAAGTTAAGCCGACAAGCTCATCAGAGGATGGTGGTGTGTTATGGGAAGAAGGGAAGAGATGATTGCGAAGATTAAGGAGTTGATGACCC
>JALTCK010000113.1 GCA_027074805.1 Thermococcus sp.
TAGCATCCTCATCGGCCTCGAAGCTCATCGTTACCGCGCCGTTGCCCCTCGTCTTGTATGGGATGTTGGGGTTCAGTCTTATCAGCCTCGGCAGATCCAGAGGCTCCGCTATCCTCGAAAGCTCGCGGTGGAGGAGCGCGCCGAGATAGGTGGTGCACATGCCGTTTGGTGAATCCGTGTCGTCGATCCCGATATGAAGCCTCATCGTTGAGAGAAAAGAGAGGGGGTTTAAAAATCAACCGGAGCCCAGTCAGTGTGGCTGCTACTCCCTGAACTTCTCGTACAGGAGCACGTCAACGAAGCCTTCCCCGGGGACATACTGATGTCTCTTCAGCCTTCCGGCAAGTCTGAAGCTGTTCTTTTCCAGCACTCGTATCGAGGGCAGGTTGGTCTCGAAGACGCGGGCATAAAGCTTCCTCAGGTGCAGCCAGAAGAATGCGTACTCGTTCGCGAGTGCAACGGCCTCAGTGGCGTAGCCTTTTCCCCACCGTTCGGGGTTTACAAAATAACCTATCTCGGCGTGTCCGTTGTAGAGATCTATCTTGTGGAGGCCGATAAGCCCGACGAGGGAGCCCGAGCTGTTCTCGATGATTGAAAACACTTTCTCCCTACTTTTCTGCTTTCTCAGGGTCTCATACCACTCGAGTTCCTCCTCGTAGAAGAATATCTCCTCTGGTGAGGTTAAGTACTTTCTCACCCTCCTATCGTTCCACCACACCCATGCCTGTCTTACGTCGTCCTTCGTGAGGACGCATAGGGAAACCCGCTTCCCCTTCAGAACTATGGCCCTCATATACACACCTTAACTTTATATAAACTTTCGCCTTATTTAAAAGTGATGGAGAGGGAAAGACTCATAAGAACCGTTGAGGCGATCCTCAGAAGCACTGGATATAAAACTGCACGAATGGAGCTCAGGGGTTCGTGCTTTGAGATAGTGGCAAGTAGGCTCTTTCTGTTGCTCTTCATTAAGGTCACCACGAACATTGACACGGTGACCGAGGAGCAGGCCGAAGACCTCAAGAGGCTTGCGGCCTTTTTTAAGGCCTCACCTCTCATTGTGGGCCTCCGGACCAAGAATGCTGAGCTGGAGGAAGGGGTTGTTTATGAAAGGTTCGGCGTTTATGCCCTAAGTCCTGAAACCCTCTACGACATCGTCGTTGAGAATGAACTTCCAGCAATCTTCGCCGAAAGGGGGGGCTTTTACGTCAGGATAAACGGTGAAATCTTGAGGCAGCTCAGGGAAAAGCACGGCTACTCCGTGAATGAGCTAGCGCGGATACTTGGAGTTTCCCGGAAAAGTATTCTTAACTATGAGCGAGGGGATCAGGCGGTTTCTCTTGATGTTGCTTTGAGGCTTGAGGAGCTCTTTGATGAGGCGCTTGCTGAGCCCCTTGACATCCTTAATTCGCGGGTGGAAGCGAATCTTGAGATTGTACCAGAAACACCTCTTGAGAAGGAAGTTTTTGAGCGTCTAAAGCATCTCGGGCTCGGTGTTGTGAAGGTTAAACGGGCCCCTTTCAACGCCGTTTCAAAAGAAGAAGAATTCAAAATACTGACAGGGATAGGCGAGAGAAAGACGCGATCCACAGTGAAGCGGGCGGAGATGGTGACTGAGGTCAGCAGAATAGTCAATAGTGACGGTGTTTTTATCCTCCAGCACACTCGTACTGAGGTGGTTGGCGAAGTTCCCCTCATACCAAAGAAGAGACTTGAGGAAGTGAAGGACGCCGACGAGCTTATAGACCTCATTGAGGGCCTCAAAAAAGAGATAAAGAAAAAGCTCTTCAGCTAAAGATGACCCTCTTCCAGATTTCCTGGATCCTTTTTACGTACCTCGGTGGTGATGCTATCAGGACTGCCCATCTTGGCGTCTGTCTGCGCTTCAGAGCGTTTGCGAGAGGAGTAACCCTTGTGAGTGGCTGCACCTCTCCGTTGCTAAGGAGAACGTTTATTTCCGTGGCCTTGAGTCGGGGTTCACTGAGCATCAAGTCGGCGATGCTGAACTCAAGGATGACCTCTCCCTCACGTGCACCCACGGCATCGGCAAGGTTTCTCTCTATCTCCTGGCGCTTTTTAACGTTCCTGTAAGCGGTTAAGAGCTCCTTCTTCTCCTCGGGACTTAGTTCGTCTGCATTGGCTAAAACGGCCGCTTTGTAAAGCTCCCTGTATTTCACACTTCTGACCATCTCTGCGGGAAGTCCTTCAAGGTCCTCAAGCTCCACCAGTACCCTGCAATCCGTCATCTTCCAGAAGTCCCAGAGGTAACCCTCCTCCATTGCAAACTCAAGGGCTCTGGTCAGCATTCCTTCTGCTATTTTTACGGTGTGGTGAAAGTAGACCCGGGAATACATTAGAGATCGGGCCACCATCATGCCTTCTACAGCTTCGATGCCCTTCTCATCGACTACCAGTTCTCCGTCATGGATTCTCAGAACTTTGAGAAGCCTCTCGAGGTCGATGATGCCGTGTGCAACGCCAGTATAATGGGCATCCCGTATGAGATAGTCGATCTGGTCGACGTCCACATCCCCATGGAGCATCTGGCCTAGGTACTTTTCTCTGGACTGCCCAAGTATTAGATTGGCAACGTCTTTTGGTGTGAAATTGTATCCGTAACTCTCGATTATCTCAGGGATTCTTCCCCCGTTTTCGCTCTCAGTTATGTTTATTCTGCCGAGTATTATGTCTTGCCCGAGCCTCATATGGTCGTGTTCTTTGACGTAGTGCTTGTATATGCTCTCGAACGTGTGGCTGAAGGGTCCGTGTCCTATATCGTGAAGAAGGGCTCCAACCTGCAGGAGCATACTATCATCCTCGCTGAGCTCAACCTCCTGTGTCAGCCTTTTGGCAACGTTCCACGCGCCGAGGGAGTGCTCGAAACGGCTGTGGTTGGCTCCAGGATAAACGAGGTAGGCAAGGCCTAGCTGTTTGATGTTCCTCAGTCTCTGAAACTCCGGAGTTCTGACGAGATCCAGGATGATCCCAGTAAGTTTCATGCTGCCGTGAATTCCATCGTGGATTATCTTTCCTTTCATTTCACTCACCGTTGTATGTTTGTGATGGAGAATAAATAAGTTTTGCCGGGTTTTCAAGGAAATGATTGTTTGGATGTCATCATTATCTTTTGAATGAACGGGAAGTATAGACACTTTTATATAGAGCCCGTATCTTAAGTGATATTGCCCCTGCGCGAGGACCCTGGGGAGAATGAACCAGGGGGCGATGCGGGGGCTACAGCCCGGTCTCAGCGAGGTCCCCGCGGGAGAGCTTTCCGCGTTACGGAGCACAATGGCCGCGGGAAACCCAGACCGGGCACAAAAGGCCCGCCTGGGTTAACCCGCCCGAGTTAGCCGTGGGGCATCGATGATGGCGGGCGTTACGGGCGGGCCATAGTCTGCCACTGTGAGGGAGTGAGTGTGGAAGAGGAAAAGCGAAAAAAGGATCCCGTAGAAGAGATACTACCCTGGACAAAGCCTGATTTCCTGGTTGAGGCCATCAACGAGAAGAAGAAGGAGAAGCTCGAGGTTTTGGAGTTAGTTGAGAATCTCCTAAGCGACGAACTCCCTGATGAGGTCAAACCGATAGTAAAAAAACCCAAGAAAGAGGAGCTAATAGAGGATGGCGATGACGACATCCCCTTTTAGATAGCCCTCGCTGTCCTCCGGAATGACTATGTATCCGTTGCTCTTCACCAGCGAGCTTATTATCCCACTACCCTTCTTCCGGATCGCTTTCGCTTTTCCATTCTCGTAGTAGACCTTCACGAACTCATATCTTCCAAGCTGGCTTGGAATGCGCTCGGTGAGTTGGGCGTAAACTTTCACCTCGTAGTCCCTAACCCCCACCAGCTTTGCCAGAGCGTGTTTGACGTAGAGGTGGAACTGGGCAAAGACGGCGGCTGGGTAGCCGCTCATTATGAAGACCTTCTCGCCGTACCCTATTGGTCTTCCGGGTTTTATCGTCGTCCCGTGGAAGAGTAGTCTGACAAAGCGGTGGGCAAAATCCTTGTCGCCGAAGGCGGAACCGCCCGTGACTAGAACGAGGTCGCATTCTCTCTTTGCCCTCTCTATCGCAGACCGGATGACATCCTCTTCATCCGGGACAACGCCATAAAAAACAGGCTCTCCGAAGTACTGCCGCACCAAACCCATGAGCATAACCGAGTTGCTCTCCATGATCTTTCCGGACATCAGCGCATCCTCGTCGAACTCCTCGATCAGCTCGTCGCCGGTTATTATTATCCCGACTCGGGGCTTTCTCTTGACATTCACCGTTTTAAAGCCGAGGCTTTTGAGGAGTGCGAGGTCTTGAGGCCTCAGAATCTGGCCTTTTTTCAGAACGACCTCTCCCTTATTCACGTCCTCCCCGGCGAAGGCCACGTTCTGGCCCGGGGCAACCGGCCTGAGAACCCTTATGACGTCTCCCTCACGCTCCACCATCTCCTGCATGATGACGGCATTCGCGCCCTCCGGCAGCTTTGCCCCCGTCATGAGCTTTACGGCGGTGCCGGACTCAACCGTGATCCCGCTCTCCTCCCCTGCCGTGATCTCGTCCACAACCCTGAGCTCGACCGGGCTGTACTCCCTCGCAGGGAAGGTGTCCTCGGCGCGGAGAGCATAGCCGTCGACGGCGGACCTGTCAAAGGGTGGGCTGTCTGTGGGAGAAGTCACGTCCTCTGCCAGAACCCTGCCGAGGGCCTCAGTCAGGGAGACTTCCTCCGCATTGGGGATCTCCCTTAGGTCGTCCATCATCATTCGAAACGCATCCCTGTAGGGGGTCAGTCTTTTGAACTCCCTCATCTCCGCTCCCCCGCGTGCTTCAGCACGTGACCTGCCTCGTTCAGAATTATTTTGACTCCAGTCTTTGCCGCCCCGAGGCTTCCGGGCAGGCAGAAGACCGCCATTGCCCTCCCGGAACTCCGGATTATCCCTGCGGTCGCCCTCGTCATGACCGCGGCCGTGCCTATCTCCTCGTAGCTCAGAAGCCTGAAAACCTCGCCGAAGCCGCTCAGCTCCTTGTCCAAAAGCGGCCTGACGCTCTCCACGGTAACATCTCTGGGCGCTATCCCCGTCCCACCGGAGGTCACGAGAACATCGGCGCCTGCTTTGAAGGCCTCGACGATTGCCCCGATTATCTCAATCTTCTCGTCGGGGACGACTGAGTAGTAAACCTTCTCGTGCCCTGCCCTTTCCAGCTCCTCGATGAGAAACTTTCCGCTCTTGTCCTCCTTCTCTCCCCTGCTGGCGGTGTCGCTCACCGTTATGACCGCGAACTTGAACCTCTTTGGGGCCTTCCTCTTGTGCTCCACAACTCCCATGTTACCACCCGGGTAAAATATTCTCCTGCCTTAATAACCTTTCAGCAAACGGGAGCGTTTAACAGGAATGGTTATATTCTGAAAAGTCGAGGAAGAAGGCATGGAGCTTAACCACTTCATACGCCCCTTCGATGAGCCGATGCTGTCGCTGAGCAACGCACCGCACAGGGGAGGACTGACGAGGGCAAACGGTTTCTTCTTCATGATGGTGCACAAGAACTACTCCGGCGATTATAGAAGGGACTGCCTCGCCTTCGAGCGGAAGAACGGCATTGAAAACTTCGTTGGCTTCATGACGGCCGCCGATGTGAGCAAAGTCCTCGCAACGTCGAGGGTCAATGGCGTTACGGCATACGTCACCGCTGGAATAACGAACCCCGCCATAGCCGGCGATGAGCCACCCCCGTGGAAGCAGGGGACGATAAACATCGCCCTCGTCATTGAGGAAGGCCTCACCCCTGGAGCGATGGTGAACGCGGTGATGACCGCAACGGAGGCGAAAACATACACCCTGCTGAGCCTCGGCTACAATGCCACCGGAACAACGAGCGATGGAATTGGGGTCTTTGCTTTCGAGGGAGAGACTGAATGGGCAGGAACTGCGACGGAGCTTGGCTTAAATATTGGAAGGGCCGTGAGGCAGGCTTTAGAGGAGAGTTTGAGTAAGTGGGAAAAG
>JALTCK010000114.1 GCA_027074805.1 Thermococcus sp.
CCAGTATGATACAAACGCTCTGGGTATAAAGACGTTGAATCCAATGCCCTCGTAGCTAAATGATACAGAATGCTGGGAGAACTTCGTTCCGCTCTTAGGAATATGATTTGCGGGAACTTCTGTCGCGCGTTGTGGGAGAACCGCAACGTCAACATAGATGTACATCGGACCTACCCATCCATTGTTTCTGTATTTTATGTCCTCTGTGGTAATCTTGACTGCATAGTAATCATGTTTTGGGTCGAGTTCACCAGTATCCTTGTAGAGGGCACCTGCCAGCTTCATTATTCCATTATTTCCATAGGAATAGTCGCTACTAACTATCTCTTGGGATGCTGAAACGGCCGGTATTGATAAAACGATGGCCAATCCCAACAGGACTGCGAACAACGGCTTCCACTTCACGAGGTTCACCTCAGCAATAGTTGAGCAATATCAACTGTGCAATCTTTCCTTATAAGTTTTTCCTTTTACTTTAAGTAAAAATTCTTTCTTTTTTTCAAGTATGAATTTATTCTAACCCAAATTTTCCTCTTAGAACGAGTCAAAAGAAACCCGAGTAAAAGAGTTGTATGACCGTGCAATGGCCAAACTCTTATAATTCTCCATATCTCATCTCTTCAGGTGGTAGAATGAAGGCTGTCGTTATAGGCTCTGGAATAGGCGGGCTTTTAACTTCCTCCTTCCTCGCGAAGAACGGCTATGAAGTCACAGTCCTTGAGAAGGCTCCTTACACCGGCGGTCGCTTCACGAACTTAGACTACAAAGGCTTCGGCCTCTCCACCGGCGCTTTCCACATGCTCCCCCACGGCGAGGACGGCCCCTTGGCACACCTGCTGAAGCTCCTCGGCGCGAAAGTCACGATAGTAAACTCAAACCCAAAGGGCATGATATTCTACGAGGGGGAGACCTTCCACTACAGGGAAGGCTGGAAGTATCTAAACTGGCGTGAGAGGATAAAGGCGATGAAGCTTCTCGCGGACGTCAAGAGGAACAAGCTACCAGAAGGCGAAGAGGCCGGGATGAGCGGGCGCGAGTGGATAAGGGAGAAGATAGGTAACAACGAGTTCGTTGACCTCTTCATTAAAAGCTTCCTGGGCTGGGCCGACAGTGTCTTAGACGTTCCCGCTGGAGAGCTCGCGAGGGAGATTAAGGCCGCTTTGAAGTGGGGCGGACCAGGGCTCGTTAAGGGCGGCTGTAAAGCGGTGACAGACGAACTTGCCAGGATAACCGAGGAGAGCGGTGGAAAAGTCCTCACGAGGAAGAGGGTCGTCGAGATTGACCCAGAGGCTAAGATGGTCTTTACCTCCGACGGCGACGAGCTGAACTACGACATTTTAGTTTCCAATGTTGGGATAAAGGAAACCGTTGAACTCATAGGTAAAGACAACTTCGACCGCGATTACCTAAAGCGCGTTGATTCGCTTAGGCCGAGCGAGGGTATAAAATACAACGTCGCCCTGAAGGGAGAATCAAGGATAGGCAACACCGTCGTCTTCACCCTCGACACCGAGAGGATAAACGGCTACAATGAGCCATCCAGTATTTCCCCGGAACTCGCGAGAGAGGGCCACACACTGATAATGCTCCACCACGCACTCCAAAGCAGGAACGTCAAGGCCGAGCAGAGGAGGGGAATCGAGGACCTCTACAGGATTTTTCCCAACCTCGATGAAGAAGGCGAGATCCTACTGATCCAGACCTACCTCGATGGGAACCCCGTAAACAGGGTGGCAAGCGGGCAGAGCGTTGAAGACTTTCCCATTCAAGACGTTTACATCGTCGGCGACGCTTACAAGCCATCAGGTGGGATAGAGGTGGAGGGCATAGCCCTCGGCGTTATGGAGACCCTTGAGAAACTCGGACTTGGAAGCTTCGAGAAGTGGTATCTTTAGGCCTTTTCTTTACCTTTGACAAACCCTAGTGGGGCTTTTCGAACCTTTTTCCAGTGAAGGCCTAAGCTTCCTAACGAACGTTTTTATGGCCCCGCATCGAACTATTCAACCTCGGGGGTGAGGGGATGAAGAGAGTCGTGATAGCACTTGGCGGTAACGCTATTCTCCAGCGCGGTCAAAAGGGGACCTACGAGGAGCAAAGGGACAACGTAAAGAAAACTGCAAAGCAGATAGCCGATATAATCGAGAAGGGTTACGAGGTTGTTATAACTCACGGCAACGGGCCGCAGGTCGGGGCGTTACTCCTCCATATGGACGCCGGCCAGCAGCTCTACGGCATTCCTGCCCAGCCTATGGACGTTGCCGGGGCGATGACCCAGGGGCAGATAGGCTACATGATCCAGCAGGCCCTGATCAACGAACTCCGTGAGAGGGGAATAGAGAGGCCGGTAGCTACGATAGTCACCCAGACGGTAGTTGATAAAAAGGATCCGGCCTTCCAGAACCCGAGCAAGCCCGTCGGGCCCTTCTACGACGAGGAGACGGCGAAGAAGCTCGCGAAGGAGAAGGGCTGGACCGTGATAGAGGACTCGGGGAGGGGGTGGAGGCGCGTCGTTCCGAGCCCTGACCCGAAGGGCCACGTCGAGGCTCCCGTTATAGTCGATCTGGTGGAGAAGGGCTTCATAGTCGTGAGCAGCGGGGGAGGCGGTGTTCCCGTAGTTGAAGAGGATGGTCATCTGATGGGCGTTGAAGCGGTTATAGACAAGGACCTGGCCGGCGAGAGACTCGCCGAGGAGGTAAAAGCCGATATCTTCATGATCCTGACCGATGTAAACGGAGCCGCAGTGAACTTTGGAAAACCCGACGAGAGGTGGCTCGGAAAGGTCACGGTGGAGGAACTGAAGAAGTACTACGAGGAGGGCCACTTCAAGAAGGGTAGCATGGGACCGAAGGTTCTTGCTGCTATAAGGTTCGTCGAGTGGGGTGGCGAGAGAGCAATAATAGCTGCCCTAGATCGGGCCGTTGAAGCTCTCGAAGGGAAAACTGGGACACTGGTAGTAAGGGGCTGAACCAAAGGCTATAAATAGCCCCACTCCCTTTTTTTAGTTAGGTGGGAACATGGACGCGGCGACTGGTTTCTTCGGCTCCCTGCTCTGGTGGCTGTTTTTCATGTACATCCTGCTCTGGCCCCAGATGCAGTACAGGAGCCTTCAGTTGGCAAGGGCAAAAATCCTCAGGCGCCTCTCCCAGAAGAGGAGTTCAACGGTAATCACCATGATACACAGGCAAGAGAGCATAGGGCTCTTCGGTATCCCATTCTACAAGTTTATCAGTGTTGAGGACAGCGAGGAGGTCCTGAGGGCAATAAGAATGGCACCAAAAGACAAGCCCATTGATCTCATCATCCACACACCTGGCGGTCTTGTTTTGGCTGCAACTCAAATAGCCAAGGCTCTCCACGATCATCCAGCCGAGACAAGGGTTATTGTTCCCCACTACGCGATGAGCGGTGGAACACTGATTGCCCTAGCCGCTGACAAGATCATAATGGACCCACACGCCGTCCTTGGGCCTGTTGACCCGCAACTCGGTCAGTACCCGGGACCGAGCATAATTAGAGCCGTGGAGAGAAAGGGTGTCGACAAGGTTGATGATCAAACGTTGATCCTAGCTGACGTTGCAGAGAAGGCCGTGAAGCAAGTTAGGGACTTCCTCTACAACCTCCTAAAGAACCGTTATGGAGAAGAGAAGGCAAGGGAGTTGGCCCAAACACTCACAGAGGGTAGATGGACACACGATTACCCGATAACCTACGAACATGCCAAGGAACTTGGACTTCATGTGAATACGGACGTCCCCGAGGAGGTATATGCCCTCATGGAGCTCTACAAGCAGCCAACGAAACAGAGGGGTACGGTAGAGTTCATGCCCTATACAAAAGGAAGCGAGAGTTCAAAGTGAACTTTCTTTTTGTGACCTCGGCCCTCCGGCCAAAAAGTTTTTATTTACTCCCGCCTTTTTCAGTCCAGATGTTTGGAGCAAGCCAGCTGTTCTAAAAAGGGAGAGGGGTAAGAGAGATGCAGACGAAAGTGGATCCAGAGGAAATTAAGAGGATCAAGAGGGAGATAGAGGCCCTTGAAAAGGAGAGAAACGAGATAAGGGCCAAACTTGATGAGCTCGAGAAAGAGCTTCAAATCTGGATGCAGAAGAGAGATGAAAAGAACAACGAGGTTAAGCAGCTCCGCCAGAAAGGGCGCGAGTATAAGGCCAGGAGGGATGAAATCAACAAGCAGATACAGGAGCTCAAGAAGAATCGGGAGGAGATCAACGCAAAGCTTGACCTCCTCTACCAGGAGATACTCGAGTACAAGACCAAGAGGGACGAGTACAACCAGCTTCGCAGGATGAAGATGGCACCAGAAAAAATACAGGAAAAGATAGAGAAGCTGGAATGGGAGCTCCAGACCAACCCCAACATAACGCCGGACAGGGAAAAACAGATCGTCGATCAGATACAGGTTCTGGCTACGGAGCTTGAGATAATCCAGCAGGCCGACCGCTTCCATAAGAAGCTCGTGGAGGCAAGAAAGAAGGTTGACCAGCTCAAAAAAGCGAGGAGAAACATAAGCCTCGAGGTACAAAAGTTGGCAAACCAGAGCCAGCAGTTCCACGAGCAGATGATAAAGGCCTTCAACCAGGCCGATGAGGTCAAGAAGGAGGCGGACGAATACCATGCGAAGGTCATCGAGCTCAGGGAGAAGATAAGAGAAGTTAGAAGAGAGCTCAGGGAAATAGAGAAAAAGATAAGGGAGTACGATGAGAAGCACAAGGAGCTCATAGCCTACAGGCTCGTTGCCAGAATGCGCGCCAAGAAGGACACGAGCTTTGAGAAAGCCGTTGAAGCCCTCGAGAAGTTCAAGCGCGGTGAAAAACTCAGCCTCGACGAGCTCCTCCTGCTTCAGAGATACAACCTCGTGTGATTCCCATGGAGGTTATAAAGCACGACGGGCCCGGCAGACTTGGGTTAGTGCGGTTAGATGGGCATTCATTCAGAACGCCCGCCTTAGCCGGACTTGATTTCACCCTCTCCCCTTTCAACTCCTTCTTCCACCCATCGGAGCCCGGGGACCACGACTTCAATCTGGCTCCCTCCATTCCCCTGGCCTTCTACACGCCGGTGGAGGTCATTGAGAAGGCCATCGGAAGGCTGTGGAGCGTAGACTACGACGGCTTCAACGCCTTCTACCTTCCAGCCTTGAGGAGAACCGAATACATGGAGAAGTTCTTCAAGATAATCGAGCGGTACAACTTTGAGGCGGTCTACCTCGGCAACTCCAAGATTCTAATCAGGGAGTACCGCTACTTTGTTAGAATCCTGCGCGAGCTGCGCGAGAGGTTTCCCAACGTCATGATAATAGCCGACCTTGAGCCTTTCTTCTATCCATTGGCGGTTTACCTCGGCGTTGATGCCTTTGATACGCGCTCGCTCAAGCTCTACGACTTCGAAGGGAGAGGCTTCACCAAGTACAGCCCCTTCATCTGGAACAACGAACCTAACTCCCTCGACTTCGCGAGGAGAACAATCTTAGAGGTTAGGAAGGCCCTAGAAAGCGGGAAGCTCCGCTACCTGGTGGAGAACTACTTCCCGACCCAGTACCACGCCGGAATACTGCGCATAGCGGACCTGGAGCACACCGATTACCTCGAAAAGTACACTCCGATACAGAAGGAGACCGTCTACTTCATAAGCGACGCCTCGATAAGGAGGCCCGAGGTTAAGCGCTGGCACTCACGCGTCGCCGAGCGCTTTACCCCGCCGGAGAACACCGAGTTAGTGCTTCTCTTCCCCTGCTCCGCCAAGAAGCCCTACTCTTTCTCCCGCTCGCATACGCTCTACCGGAAGGCGGTTAAAGACGCCCTCGGATCCGGCGTTTTCAGAGTCCACGAGCTGATCTTAACCTCGCCCTTCGGCGTCGTCCCGCGCGAGTGGGAGTGGTTGGCTAAATACGACATAGTCGTCACCGGCCACTGGGGCGAGGAGGAGATAAAGCCAGCGGCTGAACTGCTTGCCAAGACCCTGGAGAAGTA